>JAUVKO010000039.1 GCA_030596225.1 Fidelibacterota bacterium | reverse complement strand
CTCTATATTTTGCCATGGGCTCAGATTATTTCCTGTATCGTCAATTTGTATCAGAGCTTCAAACTACATTCAAGGGACAGTTTGGCGAGAATGCAGAACTGACCCAACGCTGGGGTGCAGATCTCAAAATTGCAGCAGATGTAAGTGATCTCATGGGAGGGAGCTTATTTTCTTCAGCAAGTCTGATCATATTGCATGAGATCCAGGATGCCGGAACAACGGTGAAAACAAATTTAGCAGGAATTCTTAAGGATTTACCTAAAGATACCATTATCCTGGTCCATTATGCTGTGTCTGATTTTCGAAGAGCCAAGTGGTTGGAGACTTTAAAGGCAATTGCTCAGGTCATTGATCTCAGTAGTCCGGACAGTTCATCTTTGCCACGTATCGTTGGTGAGATCGCGGTTTTGCGGAAACTCAGAATCGATGAGACTGGTATCTATCGACTTATTGAACTCAGCAGCAGTGAATTGGCCATCATTGACAATGAACTGGAAAAATTGTCGATTTATTTAGATGATCCAACGCAAATCATTGGACGTGACTTGGTGGACCAGGTTGCCGGTGCAGTTGAGAATGCTCAGGTCTCACAATTCATTGAAGCTGTCTCTAAACGTGATCGTCGAGCCGCCATTCAAACGCTGGTCGAGATACATCATCAAGGCAAGGAAGGACTACCTTACATAGTTGCCATGCTCTACAATCGTCTGATTCAACTTATGGCGCTTAGAGAAACACCGGAAGCCAGAAAAACTATCAGTCAGGGATTAACCTCATACTATTTCCTGAATAAACTGAACGCTGTATCCAATAATTATACGCTTGATGAATTACAGGAAGCGACTCGAGAGTTGTCAGAGCTCGACCTGCAGTTTAGATTGGGTTCTATGGATACCTTGGCCGCATTTTCGGCATGGGTTTCGAAGGTTGTATAGAAAATGAATGAAATTGTTAGAAAAACTGATGAACAACTAATCGCGGAATTTCAGGGCGGTGATGAGTTAGCCTTTGTTGAGCTGGTGGATCGTTATAAAGATCGACTGATAAACTTTGTATATCGCTTTCTGAACGATATGACTGATGCAGAAGATCTGGTCCAGGAAACCTTCCTCAAAGTTTACAAGAAAAAGCATGCTTATCGTGAGATAGCTAAGTTTTCAACTTGGATCTATACTATTGCTGGAAATCTGGCTCGTTCTGAGTTAAGAAAACGTAAACGCCGCAAGACATACACCATGTCGTCACTTTCGTTCGAAGACAATGAATTTACACCAGTTGACCCTGATATGGATACAGAAGGTGTTGTTTTTAATAGCTATGCTGGTGAGGAGATCATGAAGGCTATCAAGCAGTTGCCAGAGCCATTTAAAACAATAATCATTTTACGAGATATTCAGGAACTTTCTTACGAAGACATAAGTACAATACTCGACATCCCCATGGGGACAGTCAAATCGCGTGTGAATAGAGCGCGTTTGAAATTACAGGAAACTTTGAGCTACCTAAGGGAGTAATCAATACCCGAATTTGCTATTGCGAAGGCACAACACATCAAGGAACGTTTAGGAATGCAGAATAACGAATGTATCTATGTTAGTGAGCAGTTTACCGAGTATCAGGACAATTCACTGTCGTCTGAAATTAGAGCCAGAGTAGATACTCATCTTGCCGTTTGTTCCTTATGCCGCAATACGTATCAAGAATTAAATGATCTGCTAAATAGACTTCATGATCTTCCTGCAGTAGGTGCAAAAGCAGACTTCACCGAGAATTTGCTATCGCGAATTGAAGCTCTGAATCAGGAGAGTACCTGGCAAAAGATCTATAGATCTTCCTACACCCGCGTTGCCGGTTACGCTGTTGCTGCCGGGTTTGTTTTTGCTTTGGGCTTAAATATTTGGATTGATCCGATCTCATCAGTGAGTCCAATAGGATCTCAGCGTATTGCAGGAGAGGGGCAGGTACAGAAGACCTCAACAGATTCCCCATTGGCTAGCCAGGTTGATAGTGTTGAATACAGTAAGAGTGACTCAATCACATTTCAGCGAAATACAATTAATTCAGGTACTCAATCTCTCCAGCTTGTAAGTGATAGATAATAGCACTCTAGCTCGTCCCCATTACACCAAATTCACAACTTTATTAATCCATCAAATTTCAGGAGTATCAATTGATTTTGGCACTCCTCATATTTAACTTTAAGTCTATTGCTTAAATCGTCTGAAATGACGTATTGTTAAGAATGATTGATCAGCCAATTCCGGGAGTTGACTGATGCCTGAAATTAAGTAAGGAAAGGTTTGATCATGGTGTTGGCGGATATCGATTTAGCAAATCTGGACTTGAAACCAATATTAAAGACACAGACAAGCAATCTCATTGATATTTTGCATTCAATTTACACTGAGATCAATGTATACTTCTTTATCCTTGAGAAGGACAATTCCTTTATTCTTGAAGAGCTCCCCACAAACAAGGGTCAAGTCATTGATTCCGTTTCATTTGAAGCATCAGTAATTGTAAAAATCCAAACCCAAAAAGAATTTTCCAGTATTATTATTCAAAATCATGAAAATGCAGAATTGTTCTTAAAGAACCCTGGCGCAGGGAGAGGATATTCTGTGATCTCACCGATTGGAAATTCAGGAGCACTGAGTGGATTTTTATTATCAATTCTGCCTTTGGACTGCAAACCGGAGGACATAGATCTTGATATATTCAACAAGATTGCAAATAGTTTCAGCACTAATTCCGTCGCATCCACCTTGTTGGAAAAATATAAGGGAAGAAGCAATCACCTCTCTGTAATGCTTGAGGTAAATACACATTTGAACATTGCGGCAACAAAAATAGATTTCCTTTATGAGATCTCCCGTTTTGGCAAATACTTTCTGCATTTCGATCGTGCAGTATTGATTCTCCATCCGGAAGATACTCCAGAATATTTTATTGTTGACTCCATCGAGGGGGACGAAACCGGTTTACAACAGGGAATGAGCTATCCGGTTTTTAATTCCTTGGTCAGTCGATCTATCATTACGGGTCAATATTTTATTTTCAAGAAAAGTCATGAAGAATTACCTGAAGGAATATACCGGACAGGTGATTATGAAGAATATGACTATGCTCAGGTTATCGGTTTTCCACTGGAAAAAGTGAAAAATGGACCAGGGGTCCTCGTGCTTGAGTCACACAATGAACATCCGACAAAACAAAGTGAAATCAGTATCTTTGAGATGGTCAGTCAAAGTTTAGGTGCTGCTCTTACCCGATTCAGCTTATATGAACGGCTGAATAACTATGCAACTATCGATACCTTGACCCATCTTTATAATCTCCGAGCGCTAAAACAGCGCTTTGAGGAAGAGTTGGCTCGTGCAAGTCGTTACCAAAACTCTTTGGTTGTTCTTTTTCTGGACTTGGACAAGTTCAAATCAATCAATGATACCTATGGTCATCTTATGGGTGATCTCGTGTTGCGAGAGACCTCGCAAATTATTCGGGATTCAATTCGTACTAGTGATATTCCAGGCAGATATGGTGGTGAGGAATTTGTAGTTATCATGGTGAATGCCGATGCCGATGCCTGTATGGCCAGTGCCCGCAGGATATGTTCAGCGATCCACGATCACCAATATGAAATGAATGAGATCGTTGTTCAGAACAAGATCAGTATCGGATTATCGGAATTTCCACAAGATGGGGAAACCATGCAGGAGCTAATCCAGTCTGCTGATGCAGCCATGTATACAGCAAAACGGCAGGGTGGGAATCAAGTAGTTAAATATTCGAAAGGGATGGTGCCTAAATCTCAAACCTGATAAGGAATAGCTTTCTCCTGGTTATAGCAGGCTTTATGACTCTGCCTGTAGGTAAGCTTCACGCACAGAGTCTGGAGTTTCCATTAGTTATCCTGTCAAATGTTCCCTTTGAAGTAAGCTGGGATGGTTTTACTCAGGCTTCACCGCAAAATCCTGTCATCATTGGGGGTTTTGATCAGGGTTCGCTTCAGATTACATCAAATACAGGGGCATCTTCCGTATTTCTTTCCAACAAGCATATTTTTGAATATTCATCGAATGATGGTCAGCTTATACAGAAAGAGATATTTCCTATCCCTGGCTGGTTGAGCATTTTGCCACCCCTGCTTGCCATTGTTTTGGCATTGATCACGAAGGAAATGCTTATTTCTCTCTTTGCCGGAATCTGGGTGGGCGTTTCCATCATGTTAAGTTATAATCCTATCAACGGGTTTTTACGTTCACTCGATGATTATATCGTTGACACGATAGCAAACCCCGGGCATGCTACCATATTACTCTTTACCTTTGGGTTTGGTGGACTCATCGGTGTTGTTCAGAAGAATGGGGGCTTGGCAGGGATTGTCGCGATTGCAGCACGTTATGCCAAAACACGTGTCCGGGGGCAGGTAGCCACTGCATCCATGGGTTTATTCATTTTTTTTGATGATTATGCTAATAGCCTTTTAGTGGGAAATACAATGCGACCTTTCACTGACAAACTGCGGATCAGTCGTGAAAAGTTAAGCTACATTGTTGATTCAACTGCTGCGCCCGTTGCCAGTATTGGATTGATCAGCACATGGATCGTGTTTGCCATGTCCCTCCTAGATGGTCAGTTAAAAGTTTTAGGTATCCATTCCAATGCTTATCTAATATTCCTGTTGTCGATTCCTTTCAGTTACTATGCCATTTTAGCCATTATATTCGTCTTTATGAATGCTCTTATGCAACGCGAATTTGGACCCATGTATTCAGCAGAAGCAAGAACTATCACTACTGGTGCTGTATTAGGTCCTGGCGCAAAACCATTATCTGATGATTCCCAGCTCAAAAATGCAATCCCGGAGCATATTCCTCATCGATGGTATAATGCAGTCATTCCCATTCTTATTGTGGTATTAATGACTATTGTCGGAATAATTATTACCGGAATGCCCGATGCTTTCCCTGAGAATTCAGGATTCATTCAAAAAGTTCTCATGATCATGGATAATACTGATTCCAGCCAAGCCCTCTTGTGGGCTAGCTATATCGGAGCCGTTGTAGCGATACTCATGGCGATGGGTCAAAAACTATTGAGTATCAAGGAAGCCTTGGAAAGTTGGTTTGAGGGAGCTAGAACCATGTTTCTGGCGACCATCATCCTTGTATTGGCCTGGAGCCTGGGTTCTGTTTGCACTGATATTCATACGGCTGATTTCATTGTTCATTACACTCAGGACTGGATCTCACCGTCCTATTTACCTGCTCTGACCTTTGTACTTGCAGCGATCATAAGCTTTGCAACAGGAACATCATATGGAACCATGTCAATCCTGATCCCTCTGATGGTGCCACTTGCAATACAGTTGTTCGGGGACGTGCACAATGTAATGTTTTGGGCTACCTTTTCTGCGATCATTAGTGGTGCAACATTTGGTGATCATTGTTCACCAATATCTGATACAACGATTCTTTCTTCACTGGCCAGTGGTGCTGACAACGTAGATCATGTCCAAACTCAACTTCCGTATGCCTTGGTCGTAGGGGGAGTGGCCATACTTTTTGGGTTCCTGCCTATTGGTTTGATCTCCAGTCCAACATATTTAACCAGCATACTATTTTACATCCTTAGTATCATTACCCTGTATCTCATCTTAAGGTTTTACGGGAAACCCCTTCCGGCAGCAGATCATATAGAGGTTGAAAGTTATTAGTGATATGCAGCTAAGAATGATCAAATGGCTTATCTCAGTCTTCTGTTTGACTCTTATGTTGACTCCGCTTAGTGCAGAGGATCCCATACGCCCCTATGACACAAGAGCTATTGATGCATTCATGGATGGAATGGATTTAGAATCAGCCGGAAAGCTTGAACAAGCAATTACGGCATATCAGTTGGCGATCACTTTCGATCCGAATGCCCCTGATATCCAGTTTTCACTAGCCCGGATATATCTGCAGATTAACGAGATAGCTTTAGCTAAAGAGGCGTTGCTCAATGTGATCAAGCTAGACTCCCATAATTTGGGGGCACTGGAACTTCTGGGTGAGATTGCCCAATCTGATAATGAGAATGAATTGGCTCTGGGTTATTTCGAGCGCATTTTGGACATCGATTACAATAATGATTATGCTATTCTTCAATCTGCACAGATTCACCATACCCTGGGGGATACAATACGCGAGGCCGAATTTCTGATCAGGCTTTGGGAACTGGATAATGATCGACTTGCCGCTTTGCAACGAGCAGAGACCATTTATTTAAACGCCAACGATTATACTCGCATCATAGATTTATATGATAAGCTTATCAAACGTATGCCGACAAAGACCGATCTGGTGGGAAGGCAGATCAGACTGTTTCTGGGGATGAATCGGTTTTTTGACGCAGAGGCCTTAATGGATTCGTTAATAGGGGTTGCACCCTATTCTATGGATCTCCAGAGCATGAAAACAGACTTAGTGAAGGTTATGCACGGCGAAATGGCAGCGGTTGATTACCTGACTGATGTTGTTAACGAATATCCAGATGCCTGGGAACTTAAGTTAAAGCTAAGTCAATTGCTTATAGACGCTGGCGAATCGAGTACAGCACGGTATATTTTGACGGAAATCCTCGAAATTAAACCGGAATTATCCAACGCAGTTTCAATGCTCGTTTGGACTTATCTGGATGTAGATGATGTATATGAGGCAAGAGAAGTGCTGGAAGCATATCTGCCGGCTTTTCCGGATGATTTTTTTCTCCATCGTTTATTAGGAAGTATTCTGTATGATATTGCTGTTGATAAGGCAGATTCCCTGCACTATGAGGAAGCACTTAGTGCACAACGAGCTGCATTAAAGATTCGTCCGGAGGATCAGCAAACCTTGCATATGATCGCCACGACTTTAGGGCTATTTGGTCATCGAGAGCAAGTTTTGCAAACATATCTGCAATTAATTGAAATAGACCCTGATGACGATCTGGCATTGAATAACTACGCCTACTTACTTACTGAGGGCGAAGTAAGTGAAGATACACTGCGGCATGCTGCGGAATTCGTTGAACGAGCATTATTAATCAACCCTGATAGTGCCCCATATCTGGATACTGCAGGATGGATCTATTTTAAGCTTGGTCACGTTCAGTTGGCTCGAGAATTTATAGATCGATCTCTGAATATCAATCCTGATAATCCTGAGGTTTTGATGCACATGGGGGATGTTTTAGAGTATCTTGGAAAGTCAAATGAAGCTTATGTTTACTATTTGCGTGCGGATCAGTTGAAATAAAGTAAAACATTCTATAATATGAATTTCATAAGGATAATACTTTGAGTTTAATTAGCCTGGTAATTCCGGTATATAATGAAGAAGAGTCTATTGTTGAACTCTATAAAGAAATAAGTGATGCTCTCGAGTCATCAGAGCATAATTTTGAGATTTTATTTATTGACGATGGAAGTCAAGATAAATCTTTAGAACTGGCACAAGAACTCAGTGAATCTGATTCACGGGTTATTTCCATTGGATTCCAACGGAATCAAGGAAAAGCAGCAGCTTTTAATATAGGCTTTAAACGCTGTAAAGGTGATTACGTCATAACAATGGATGCTGATCTTCAGGATAATCCTGCAGAAATTCTTGACCTCATTGCTGTTCTTGATTCTGGTTGGGATATGGTTTCCGGCTGGAAAAAAGTACGCCATGACCCAATCAGCAAGCGCTGGCCATCAAAATTATATAATTTCACAGTTTCAAAATTTTCAGGTATTTCAATTCATGATTTCAACTGCGGATTGAAGGCTTATACAAGCAAGGTAGTGAAAAATGTTGAACTCTATGGAGAATTGCATCGCTACATTCCTGTTTTAGCAAAGCAAAAAGGATTTAGTTGTACAGAGAAAGTGGTGCAACACCGTGCCCGAAAATATGGCCGCACTAAATATGGTCTCTGGCGCTTTTTTTCCGGTTTTTTTGACCTTATTACCGTTGTCTTTTTATCCAAATTCATTGAGAAACCCCTGCACCTTTTTGGTGTGCTAGGTATGGCGTCCTTTTTTGTTGGTGTCCTCATCGATAGCTATGTACTCTATTTAAAATTTGCTCTCAATGCATCATTTCAAACCCACATGGCTTTGCTGCTTTCGGGAGTGTTGCTCATTATTGTTGGTGTGCAATTTATCTCTCTTGGTCTTCTGGGTGAGATGATTACACTCAGCCGAAAACGGCCAGATCCTGTCATCAAAGATAGGACCCATGCCGACGTCTGATTCAAGCCCGAATGCATTGAATATGTCAGTTTGTTATTTCGGAACATTTGAGAGTCAATATCCTCGGAATCGAATATTCATTAAGGGTTTGAAAGCTCAGGGTGTGATAGTTCATGAATGTCACGTTCCCCTCTGGGAGCTTCAGGAGCATAAAGGGGCATCCTTTGGATTTTCCATTGGATTTTTACTCCGCTTTATCTATGCACAGTTAAGGTTGTTGTTCAAATTCATTTTTCAACCACATGCAGATGTCATCATGGTGGGCTATATTGGCCATCTGGATATGTTCCTGGCCTGGATGCTTGCCAGGCTTTCCGGGAGTAAACTGGTATTCAACCCGCTGGTTTCTCTCTTTGATACCGTAGTTGGGGATCGGGGGTTTGTTTCCAAGTCTTCTTTGAAGGGTCGTCTCCTGCTTTGGCTGGATAAAGTGACTTGTGGTTTGGCAGATTTGGTACTTTTGGACACAGAACAGCACATTCATTACTTTAAGGAAGATCTGGGGATAAAGAATTCTGTTTTTCAGCGTGTTTGGGTTGGTGCTGATGATGAGGTCTTTAAACCCTTAGCCGGTGGTGGTCTTGATGGTCAATTTAATGTCTTATTTGTAGGCAAGTTTATTCCTTTGCATGGCCTGCCGAAACTGATTGAGATGGCGAAGATCCTCGAATGCGACAAAGCTATCCGGATCACTATTATTGGGTCCGGTCAACTTCAGGATGAGATTCATAAGCAGGCAAAAGAATTGAAACTCAGTAATACTCAATTTATCGACTATGTACCCTATGAAATTTTAGGTGAAGCGATGCAATCTGCAGATCTGGTATTGGGTATCTTTGGTGATTCTGACAAATCCAGGCGCGTGATACCCAACAAACTTTATCAAGCTCTGGCTGTGGGTAAGGCGGTTCTTTCAGTGGATAGCCCCGCAGCGCGTGAGCTATTAAAAGATAATGAAACGGCCTTTTTGTGTCCGGCAGAGCCAGAGGCTATGGCTGATCGCATCCTGGAGATCAAGCAGGATCGTCAACTGTTAGAACGAGTAGCAGGTCAAGGAGCAGATCTCTTCAGGAAATCTCTCGGGACTAAAGCTTTGGGAAAACAGTTAGTTGATATCTTAGGTTTGGATTTGGATGACTGAAATAAACCCAAATATGCACTTGCAGGGTGAGGATATTATTCTGGTTTCGAACCAGATGTTGGAGGATCGGTACTGGACTTCCAAACAGTACATTACCCAGGAATTGAAAAAGCAGAATCGTGTTCTTTATGTTGAAGCTAACTACTCTTTTGGAAAGTTGGCACTTGGACTTCTCAATGGCAGTTGGCCGGTTAAACCATTTGGTGCACTTGTCAAAAAGAGTGACACGCTCTGGGTGTTGACCCCGTTACCACGTTTACCTCTGAGAAATCATCTTCGATTCATGGGCTGGTTAAATCAGTTGCTCTTGAAACGAAGTATTCGGAAAGCAGTAAAAAAATTAGCGTTTCGAGATCCGATTCTATGGACATTTCTCCATCAAACAGCTGATTTGGTTTCAAAACTGGGTGAGAAGTTCGCTATCTACCATTGTGTTGATGATTGGCCTGCTCTTTTGCCTATGGCTGGTATGGGTAATCCGACACAAATTATGTGGGATGAAAACAAACTTCTGGAAAGCGTGGATATCGTTTTCAGAGTATCTGAAAAACTGCTGGCGGGTAGAGAACATAATTTCGTTCCTGTGATTGATATTCCCAATGGAGTTGACACAAGTTTATTCAAACCATCTATAAAAGAATCACGCAAGATTCCGCAAGATATTGAACAATTACCAACACCCATTATTGGTTTCTCCGGTTCTATTGGGGCTTGGATTGATGTAGATCTTATGCATAGTGTTGCCCGCCGGTTTCCGCAAGCCAGTATTGTGCTTATTGGGTTGAACGAGAAAAATCCGCGCCTTGCAAATCTCCTTCAGGAAAAAAATGTCCATTTTCTAGGGATGAAAAAACGTGAGGATGTTCCTCTTTATCTTGCTTACTTTGACATTTGCATGATGCCTTTTGACAAAGGACAAGTAGGAGAAGGACTTTTACCCTTAAAGATGTTTGAATATCTGGCCATGGGACGACCAATCGTAGCAATATCTTCCAGAATCATGCAAGACTTTGAGGATGTACTTTTCTTAGCTGAGGATAATGACTCTTTTCTTAACCAGGTAACCCATGCTCTTGAATATGGATTAAATAAGAAGGCGATTGTTAAGCGGATTGAGAAAGCCCAAGAGTATAGCTGGGAAAAACGGATGCTTAATTATAGCTCAAGCATTAAAGAATTTAGCGCTCATATATCACAGTGACTCGTGTCTATAGAGGAGAATGTATGGATAGTTCGATGAAAACCTGGCAGACATGGGCAGTTATGACGCTTGCATTACTCATGGCCATTATTTTTCTGTATCAGGAACCGGTGATCAAAGGTGAAAAACTGGCTATCGCTGATGTGAAATCACAAGGGATTATCTTTGAGAAGAATAAGGCTGATTACGAACTTAAGTATGGCGAACACCCACAGTGGTATCCCTATATCTTTGGAGGAATGCCTTTTCAAGCTTCAGGTACCTATCGTCTTCAATATACCATAGAAACGCTATACAAAATCGTCCCGAAATTCATTCGAAACAGGATGTCTTCTGGTTTTACATTCAATCTCCTGGCCGGTGGGCTTTTTATGATCCTGCTTCTTCGATCATATGGAGTTAGTTATTCAGCGGCATTTACTGGCGCTATGGCCTTCATTTTTACCACTAAGCTGTTGGGTACACCGCATACGAACAGAATTGTCACCTTCATACATCTCCCGTTGCTCTTGTATGCTTTAAGGATGGCGGTGACATCGCGGAAATGGATCTATTTTGTGTTGCTGGGAGGTGCTGTCGGTTCACAGATAGGAAGTTATCATCCTCAGGTAGCATTCTATGGCCTCATGCTTATCGGTCTTTATACGCTGTATCGATTAATTCTTAGTATCAGAGCGAAGGAAAGCTGGTACAGTATAGGACAATTTGCAGGAATGTGGGTGCTTGCCCTGGGTGTAGGGTATTTCATGGCATCTATTGTACTCATGCCTATGCAGGAATACCTCCCGTATTCCATTCGAGGTGCCAGCAAGGTTGCCGGTGGGGTAGCAGGGCTTTCGTTCGATTATGCTACCAGTTGGTCATTTAGTTGGGGAGAGATATTTACCTTTATCATCCCCTCCTTCAGTGGTTTTGGTGGTGCTACTTATTGGGGCGCTTCACCATTTACATCCTACCCGCATTACTTAGGTATCATGACCATTATTTTAGCTGTAGCGGCTGGAGTCTGGTCTCGGGATCGGAAAGATTACTGGTTCTATATCGGTTTGATTCTGTTCACATTGTTGATTGCCATGGGACGTAATTTTGCCCCGCTGTCAAAGTTCCTTTTGGCATATTTACCGTATTTCAACAAGTTCAGAGAACCTTCCATGATTCTCACCCTCATGATCATGGCTGTTTCAGTAATGACAGGTTGGGGTATGGATGCTATTCTTAAACGATCGGCTGCTGAGACCAATGGCAACCTGGTGTCATTGCTTCAGAAACTGCTTATTGGAACCGGAGTAATATTTCTACTGGCAGTGTTGTTTAAGAATGGGCTAATGAACATTATGGAGAGTATATACCGTGATGCAGATATAGCCAGAGGACGCATGGAGAGATTTGGCAGTCCTGCGCAGGTCAATGCGCTTTATAATATGCGTTTTGACATGCTGCACAAGGATCTGCTAATGACCTGTGTTTGGGTTGCAGCTTCATTGACAGTTCTATGGGCAGGTCTCTCAAAAAGAATATCCCTAAAGGTGCTGACTATTATCATCCCCCTTATACTGTTTGCAGACCTGGCTGTGCAGGGACGAATTGTAATACCGGAGATATTTGCTAGAACAACATCAAGTCAGATGAAACCCCAAACTACTCCTGTTGTCAAGTTTCTGAAAAATGACTCAGAACTCTATCGCGTTTTTCCTCTGGATCAGGCTACTACCAACGATTATGCGTGGTTTGATATTTC
>JAUVKO010000257.1 GCA_030596225.1 Fidelibacterota bacterium | reverse complement strand
ACTACCATCAGTGCCATGTTGACCCTGTTTGGTATTCTATTATCTGATTTACTTTATGCAGTGGTTGATCCTCGCATCACATTCGAGGAGAAACACTAATGACTCAGATGGCTCCAGCTCTTACTTATACCCAGATCGTTGGTGCTCAATTCCGGAAGAATAAACTGGCAGTTATTTCAGTCCAGGTTATCTATGTGCTCCTGTTTATATTCATCTTTGCCGATTTTCTAGCCAATGACAAACCGATAGTCATGCATCTGAAAGGGAATACCTATTTTCCTGTATTTCGTGAATATGGTGTAAAATGGCTGGGAATGAACTGGCAGGATGAATTCAAAACTCAGCAGTTTAAAATACTTGAAGATGATTATGAGGCGGGGGACTGGGCTATTTATCCACCCATTCCGTATTCGCCCAATGAATACAATTTACCGGCCAAGCTTCAGCCTCCCAGTATGGCTCACCCCTTTGGTACGGATGAGCTAGGGCGAGATGTTATGTCACAAATGATCCACGGTGCCAGAGTAAGTCTGCTGGTGGGTTTTGTGGCAGTAGCTATTTATGTAGTTATCGGTGTATTGTTAGGGGCGGTGGCTGGCTTCTATGGTGGTATTATGGATATTATTATACAGCGTATGATCGAGATCATGATCACCTTTCCACGTATGTTCCTGATCATCACGATTGTGGCTGTGATGGAAACTCAATCAATTATCAATATAATGGTGATCCTGGGATTGACTGGCTGGACCGGAGTTGCCCGTTTCACAAGAGCTGAGTTTCTCAAGGTTAAGAATGAGGATTATGTGGTTGCAGCTAAAGCGCTGGGATACAAGGACTTTCGGACAATCTTCAGGCATGTTCTTCCTAATACATTGACACCCGTTTTGGTGACTGCAACCTTTGGTGTTGCTGCTGCGATTCTCATTGAATCCGGTTTAAGTTTCCTCGGCTTTGGTGCTCCGCCGGAACAGGCAACCTGGGGTTCCTTGCTCAGTAGTGCCCGAGATATGTTGCCAACAGGCTGGTGGTTGACCACTTTCCCGGGACTGGCAATTTTTATTACTGTAACTGTATATAACCTTGTAGGTGAAGGATTTCGTGATGCACTGGATCCTCGCCTCAAACAATAGTTATTTTTTGCCACAGATGAACACAGATAAAACGCAGATAGAAAACAAGACAAAAGAATTTAAGTATAAAGCAATTACAGAAGCTATTATTGGGTCGGCGTTTGAAATACATAATGTACTTGGCTGGGGGTTTTTAGAGAAGGTCTATCAGAGAGCTTTGCAAGTTGAGTTGATTGATAGGAGATATTCTGTTGATTTAGAACCTTCACTCAAAGTTAAGTATAAAGATAAACTGGTTGGTGAGTATGCTGCTGATCTTCTAGTCGATGGGAAAGTGATAGTTGAGTTAAAAGTATCCAAAAAATATAATCCCAAAGATGAAGCCCAATTATTAAATGAATTAAAAGCCAGCGAAATAGAAGTTGGTTTGCTAATTAATTTTGGAAAAGAAAAAGTTGAGTTTAAAAGATTTGTTTATTAGGTTCAGTTACAAAGATTTAACCTGTACAGTTGTTTTAAAAACAACATCGGTGAACATCTGTGTTTATCTGTGGCCAAAAGTATAAAGTGAAGGAAAAAAATAGTGGCTGGTAAAGAACTAAAGACGATTCTGGCTACCGATTGTGGCTCTACCACAACCAAAGCCATTTTGATCGAATTAACCGATCAGGGATATCGTTTAAAGACAAGAGGTGAGGCTCCCACCACCGTGGAAGCTCCATTTGAGGATGTGACCAAGGGTGTTTTGAATGCTATCATGGAAGTTGAAGAGCTATCCGGACTTAAGATCCTGGATGGAGATCAGATCATTCACCCTATGCAGGATGACAATACCGGGGTTGATGTCTATGTTTCTACTTCCTCAGCTGGTGGTGGACTGCAGATGATGGTGGCCGGTGTGGTGAAAGCCATGACC
This sequence comes from Fidelibacterota bacterium, assembly GCA_030596225.1. Classification (GTDB taxonomy): domain Bacteria; phylum Fidelibacterota; class UBA8477; order UBA8477; family JABMPR01; genus JABMPR01. The sequence continues at coordinate 1,104 of JAUVKO010000257.1, read as the reverse complement.
GGAGAAAGTGCTGAGCGCGCTGCTTTGGGTGCCGGATCCATTGTTATGGATGTTTTAGCTTCCAATGATGGTCGCCTTCCTCACCAGAAGATCGAGCGTATTCGTCAACTACGCCCCGATATGATCCTCCTTTCCGGTGGTATCAATGGTGGTACTGTATCCCATGTAGTCGAATTGGCTGAAGTATTGGCTGCCGCTAACCCCAAACCTCGTTTAGGTCAAAATTATAAATTACCGGTTATCTATGCCGGAAACGATAAAGCTCAGAAAAATGTTGAAGATACGCTGGGTGAAATTACGGATCTGGATATCATTGAAAATATCCGACCCGTGCTTGAGGTGGAAAATCTGGGACCGGCTCGTGATAAGATTCATGATCTCTTCATGGAACATGTTATGGCACAGGCGCCCGGTTATAAAAAATTGATGTCCTGGACCGATGCACCTATTATGCCCACTCCGGGAGCTGTCGGATCATTGATCGAGATGGTTGCTAAAAAGGAGAATATCTCAGTGGTTGGTGTGGATATTGGTGGCGCTACTACAGATATCTTCTCTGTATTTGAAGGTCAATTCAATCGTACCGTAAGCGCCAACCTGGGGATGAGCTATTCAGTCTGCAATGTCCTGGCTGAAGCAACGCTTGAAAATGTGTTACGCTGGGTCCCCATTGATATTGATGAAGGTGAATTAACCAATCGTATTGGGAATAAGATGATTCGTCCCACGACGGTTCCTCAGTCCTTACAGGAATTGATCATTGAGCAGGCCATTGCCCGTGAGGCATTGAGGCTTTCCTTTATTCAACACAAATCCTTTGCTGTCAGTCTGAAAGGTGTTCAATCACAGCGAACCATTTCAGATGCCTTTGATCAATCCGGTTCTGGAGAGACTCTGGTGAATATGATGGAATTAGACCTAATGGTTGGTTCCGGAGGTGTTCTTTCACATGCGCCCCGTCGTGAACAGGCCATGCGGATGATGATTGATGCCTTTGTTCCTGAAGGAATCACTCAATTGGCTGTAGATTCCATTTTTATGATGCCCCAGTTAGGGGTTATGGCCAATATTGAGAATAGTGATATGGCCGAAAGTGCCCGGAAT
>JAUVKO010000101.1 GCA_030596225.1 Fidelibacterota bacterium | reverse complement strand
AAAACTGTTGCCACCATGATTTATACCCTGATATTCGTGTTGTATTTTGGTCTATTGACTCTGGGCTTAGGATTGATCTGGCATGGTGGAGGGGATATGCTGGTATTCCAAGACGGCATCCTCATTTTAGAAGCTGGTGATGCTTTCAGGCGATTTTTCATAGCTTATGTATTCTCATTTGTGAATATGGTTCTGGTCAGTGCAATTGCCATTTTCTTCTCCACTATGGTCCGAAATGCCATTGGCCCGGTCATTGGCACGATGGCTCTCATCATTTTCTTCCTAATGATCTCAACCTTGCCTCTGGATGTTTTTTCTCACGTACAACCATATATGTTCACTACTTATTTCTCGAACTGGGAACAAGTATTCTATGATCCAATCCCCTGGGATGAACTATTTCGAGGATTGAGTTTGATCATATCCAACTTGATCCTTTTCCTGGGTACTGCTTTCATCATTTTCCGAAGAAAGGATATCCTTTCGTGATAATAATTAGAAGATCTTTATACCTGCTCATTTTCATCAGCCTTCAGATATCCTCACTCGGAAGCGAACCACCTTCCGACATTGAGATCAGAGATCTAATGCTAAAGAATTGGGAGCAAATTGAAGATTATGAAGTTGATATTAAGCTCTCCCTGAATATCCCCGGTTTTCGCATGCCTTCCAGAAATATTCACTATCTCTATAAAGCTCCGGACAAAAGCAAGGTGGAGGTCAAGGGCTTCGCAATTGTCCCCAAGCAGGGGATACAGCCGTTTTTTACTTTTTTAAAGGATTCTCTTTCATTCAAAATAGTTGCCGATACTTTGGTAAACAGCAAACCCGTTTTTAAAGTGGTCATTGAGGACACTTTCATGAATAGAGCCGGTCGGATCACCTTCTTTGTTGATCAGATAACAGGTAGCATCTATGAAGCCTGGGTTACCCATGATAAGCATGAGTTTTTTCACTTAAAATCTGAATATACACTGGTTAATGGAATCACTTTGCCCCAGTCGACAGAAATTCGCATGCAGTTTCCCCCTGAATTTAAAAATATTCAGCGTCTTGGGAAAAAACCGACAGAGATGAAATCTTTCAATACAAATATAACTGAGGAGTGGATCGAGGGTTCAATCAGTATTAAGTTCGATAATTATAAGGTCAACCAAGGTCTTCCTGACTATCGATTTGAAGATGATGACGAGGCTATCATTCAGGATTAATTTGTCTTCTCGCAGAGCCGCAGAGACATTTTTTATCTTCAGTACTAGATAAGAGAAACTGGAAAAGATGAAGAATGCATAGATTGTTTTGAGGTGTAATTGGTATAACTCTCACGAATCAACACGAAACATGAAATGATTTACAACAAACTGACGAATACAACGTTTTAAAAAAATAAAAACTAGATTTGTTATTTTCGCCTGGTGCGTTGTGAAACCGATAATTTTTGTTTTCTCTCTGCAACTTTGCGGTCTTTGCGAGATATAAAAAAATCAATAAAACTAGTGATTGTAGTTTGATTTTGGGTTGAGTTTCAAGCCATCACAAATACATTACTTTGCTCTTAATGTTGAAGGAGAAAATGTTGCGGAAAGCAGTTGTAGCTTTAGGTGGCAATGCGATCTCACCGCCGGGCGAAGTTGATTCGATATCAAGTCAGTTCAAACGGACCAGAGAAAGCCTCGATGCCATTATCGATCTATTGAAACAGGATATCATACCGGTCATTACCCATGGAAACGGACCGCAGGTGGGTAATGCGGCTTTACGCACCGAAGAATTGGCAGACTCCATCCCATATTTGCCATTGGGTATCAATGTCGCTGATACTGAAGGTGGTATGGGGTATATGATAGAACAATCCCTTATCAATCGCTTGAGAGAAGAGGGAATCAATCGCCATGTTGTGACTTTGATCTCGCAAGTTCTGGTTGATGAGGATGATCCGTCAATAAAGGATCCTACTAAATACATTGGTACCGCTTTACCTGAACTCGAAGCCAGGGAAAAAGCCCGGCAGTTCGGGTGGACTATTAAACCCATAGACGATGGACTATGGCGACGCGTGGTTCCTTCTCCCCAACCTATCGATATAATCAACTCAAGCGTGGTTAGTCAACTCATTGATCTTGGTCATATTGTAATCGCTGTTGGCGGTGGAGGTGTACCGGCATTCAGGGATATTGCAGGCAATTTGGAAGGTCTGGATGCGGTTATTGATAAAGATAAAGCATCAGCATTGTTAGGTAATCAGATCGAAGCTGAATTATTATATATTTTTACAAATGTCGAGCAAGTAGCCCTGAATTTTGGTAAGAAAAATGAAACCCTGCTGGAACGACTCACATTGGCTGAAATTAAACAGTACTACGCAGAGGGGCATTTCCCTCCCGGTGATATGGGACCTAAAATTGAAGCCAGTATCACATTTCTGGAAAATGGTGGCAGTCAGGTGATTATCACCAGCATTGACAGTATCAAACAAAATGCCAGCGGAAAAAATGGAACTATTATCACAAGATGATTCAAAAATTACATATACCAAAAGCTCCGATTTATAGTACTCAGTAAAAATAATGAAAATGAGGAAATAGTACATGAATATTCATGAGTATCAGGCTAAAGAGATCTTTCGGAAATATAATGTTCCCGTGCCTAAGGGTGGCGTTGCATTCTCCGTAGAAGAAGCTTTAGAAGTAGCCAACTCACTTGACTCAAACATCTTTGTTGTCAAGGCTCAGATTCATGCCGGGGGACGCGGCAAGGCTGGTGGTGTAAAGATCGCCAAAAACCTTGATGAAGTATCCCTCTATGCTAATGAAATCCTTGGGAAAACCCTGGTGACTCATCAAACAGGGCCAGCAGGAAAGACGGTAAGCCGTCTTCTTATTGAAGAAGGTATCGATATTGCCCGAGAACTTTATATGGGTATCGTTCTGGATCGCCAGAGTGGCAAGTTTGTTTTCATGGTCTCCGAAGAAGGCGGCATGGAGATCGAGAAAGTTGCTGCTGAAACACCGGAAAAGATCATTAAAGAATGGATCGAGCCGGGTATCGGTCTACAGGCTTTTCAAGCCCGCAAATTAGCCTATGCACTGGGGTTGGAAGGCGTACAGGTTAAACAGGGTTCGAAATTCATGTTTGCGCTCTGTACGGCATTCAACGCTTCTGATGCTTCATTGGTTGAGATTAATCCATTGGTGGTCACCAGTAGTGGAGATATCATGGCTCTGGATGCTAAAATGAATTTTGATGACAATGCACTTTATCGTCATGCAGACATCCTGGAGTTTCGTGATCTCAGTGAAGAGGAGCCCTCAGAGGTTGAAGCTTCCAAATTCAACCTGAATTACATTAAGCTGGATGGTAATGTAGGTTGTATGGTTAACGGTGCCGGCTTAGCAATGGGCACTATGGATATCATTAAACTGTATGGTGGTGAACCTGCCAACTTCCTGGATGTTGGTGGTGTTGCCAGTCCTGAAACTGTTGCGAATGGCTTCCGTATTATCATGAGTGATGAGAACGTTAAAGCGGTTCTGATCAATATTTTCGGAGGGATCGTTAGGTGTGACCGAGTGGCTCTAGGAATTATTCAAGCTCTGGGTGAAGTAAAAGTTGATGTCCCCATCGTTGTAAGACTGGCAGGAACTAATGCTGAAGAAGGATCCAAAATCCTGGCTGATTCTGATATGGATTTTATCGTTGCCCAAAGTCTAGCTGAAGCTGCAGAAAAAGTAACTGCAGCTATCGAGGAGTAATCTCATGATTCTGATCAATAATGATACGAAGCTTGTCTTCCAGGGAATTACCGGTAGAGAGGGATCTTTTCACACAGCTCAGATGCTGGAATATGGAACTAAAGTTTTAGCAGGTGTCACTCCCGGAAAGGGCGGACAGAAGACAGATGCCGGTGTACCGATCTTTAATACGGTACAAGAAGCCAAAGACCAAACCGGCGTAAATACTTCGGTTATTTTCGTTCCCCCATCTTTCGCTGCAGATGCCATTATGGAAGCGGTTGATGTTGAATTGGATCTGGTCATCTGTATTACGGAAGGAATTCCGACGACTGACATGGTGAAAGTGCATAATTATATGATTGGCAAAAAGACTCGTCTGGTAGGTCCAAATTGTCCCGGTGTCATTTCGCCGGGAGCAGCAAAAGTTGGGATCATGCCTGGATTCATTCACAAACCAGGTAAAGTTGGTGTGATCTCTCGTAGTGGAACTCTGACATATGAAGCTGTTCATCAACTCAGTTCACGCGGAATCGGTCAATCCACTTGTATTGGTATTGGTGGTGATCCCATCATTGGATCCAATTTCATAGACCTGCTCAAACTTTTCAATGAAGATGAAGGCACAGATGCAGTAGTCATGATCGGTGAGATCGGTGGAACAGCTGAAGAAGAAGCCGCAGCCTGGGCGCAAGAAAACTTTACTAAGCCCATTGTAGCATTTATCGCCGGAACAACAGCCCCTCCAGGTCGCCGGATGGGTCATGCCGGTGCTATCATCTCTGGCGGCAAGGGCACCGCTGCTGACAAGATTACTGCTCTGAGGGCTGCCGGTATTGCTGTATCGGAGAGCCCTGCCGGTATTGGAGAACTCATGGAACAAATTCTCAATAAATAAGACATAAATAGGAGTATTACACATTGGGCAATAAAACTTTTGCAATGATCAAACCGGATGCTGTGGCATCTGGTAAACTGGGAAAGGTCATTGATGCGACCCTGGCAGCAGGGTTTAATATCAAAGCCGGTCGTTTAACACTGATAACCAAAGCTCAGGCACAGGAATTTTACGCTGTACATCGTGAACGTCCTTTTTATAATGAGTTGGTTGATTTCATGTCCTCAGGACCAACATTCGTCATGGCTCTGGAGCAAGAAAATGCTGTACAAGCCTGGCGCGACACCATCGGCGCTACAGATCCAACCGAAGCTGCGGCTGGTACAATTCGTCAGTTATATGCTGAAAATAAGGGTAGAAATGCAGTTCACGGATCTGATTCAGATGAGAATGCTGAGAAAGAGATTGCATTCTTCTTCAGTGAGGCTGAAATTATCGCGTCTAATCTCTAATCAATAGCCTGTCACAGGAGGCAGAAATGACTAATATTGTTCATGTTAAGCGTATTATTGGAAGCTTGTTATTGATTGGTATTTTAGTCAATTGCGATATGTGGAACGACTGGTTTGGCCGGGAAGAGATCAATGTTGGCAGTTATGTTACGCTACAGGTCGAAAATTCCGTTGATGGTCAAAGTGTCCGCTGGATCTTTGCCCAGCTTCCGGATAGTAGTAAACTGAGAGGATTTCTGCCTGCTGATACTCTTGATGTAATATCTTTCAAACCAGATGTGCCAGGTGAATATGATGTTGTTTTGCAAATCGACATAAATGGTGAAATTGAGGAAATCAGCTACGTCTATGAAGCCATTGTAGCTGAGGATAGCAGTCTTGTCAACAGCGAGATTCCAGCTCATCTATTTGGTTCAGCATATGCTGAAGATACGACTGTGGCCGATACACCCTTCGTTAACAGCATGACTGACAGAGGCGACCAACGAAACTATCTATCCAAAGTAGTCTCCCCTGGTAAATCTAAAGCAAGCACAAGTCGTCGTTCATCTTCTACAAGGAAGAAACCGACCAGGATAAAATCCACCAAACTCAGCCGTGGTAATCTTATTCCTCGAGCCACAAAAACTTTTACCATTCAGGTTTCCTCCTGGTCTTCATTGGAAGAAGCTCAGATAGCCTCTAAGGAACTTCTGGATAAATATGGAATTGACAGTTACATCCAGCGGGCCTTTTTCAAGGATAAGGACGAGATCTACTACCGTCTGCGTATTGGAAGTTTCAAGGAACAGGTTACCGCTGAAGCATATGCAAAAGAGATCCAGAGTATGACGAGCCTGCCGGTCTGGGTTGATTATATCCGACAGGAAATGTAGTAAACACCTGAAAATAGTTACTTAACATATTCGGAGAAATATTCATGCTAGAAACTCAATTGTATTTCAATTTTAAGGATTTATTCCGTGCTCCCCGACTTGCTTTGGGACGTAGAATGCTGGTCATGTTAGAAGCCTTATTGGGAGCTTATTTGTCCTATCTGGTCATGACCTATCTTGCTCTTTTAGTCGAAGGTCACTCTTTTGGTAGCATTTGGAATGATTTCCATCTCATGCCAGGCTCCATCCTATGTTTGGCAAATAGTACTATGGGGCATCTGCTTGTCGCACTTTCTTACTCCTTTTCTACTATCATAATCTGGCTAGGAATAACCGCAGTGGCCAAGATCACGATAAAAGAGTATAAAGGTGATCTATTTTACTCCTCCAGAGATGGCTGGAAATGGGCTATGAAAAATTGGTTTCCGGTTTTTTTCGGTCCTATTTCAATTGCCATTGTCATCGGGTTCTTTATCATCCTGGCCGCATTCTTTGGTTGGTTAGCACAGTGGCCGGTACTGGATATCATATTCTACGGTTTGCTCTTTGTGATCTTCTTTCCAACAGCCCTCTTTCTGGTTTTTTCAGCATTAGCACTTATTACCGGGCTCGTCATGTCCCCCAGTATTGTTGCCTGCGCTGAAGAGGATACTATGGGCTCCATGTTTGGATCCTTCACACTGCTCTGGAATCAACCTGTCAGATTGCTCACTTACACTTTGACTATCATCATATTAGCCTTTATTGGATATCATATTTTTTACATCTTTATTCTGTCTACTTTCAAATTCATGGATCTGGTTTTTGGAAATGCAAGTATCATGGGTGATGCATATCTCGCAGTAAAGCAAGTAGGGCTGGATCTTTTTGGCAATTATAACTTCCTGCCTACCTGTTATGAAATACCGGCTTGTTTAGGTGTTGGCTGTGGATCTGTCACTACCATTTCACCAAGTATTACTCAGGCTATAAGTGGCGTTTTTGTGGGTTTCTTTTCTCTTCTGGCTTACCTGGCAGTACCAGCCTATGCTTTGGCAACTCTGGCTTCCGGGTTGGCAACTTCCTTTATTGTTCTGACCAAGCACAAAGATGATCAGGACCTCATCAAACGAAAAGATGCTGATGAACGGGCAGCTAAAGAAGCTGAGGAAGAAGAGCAATCTAAAAAGTCTGATGATTCAGAGACTGAAGGAAAAGATGAGGATGGAGTATCCCACGGGTAAACCCGTGGTACCAGCTCCATAACCCGTCTTCGTCCCGACGATTCTGCCGGGACTTCGCCGTTGTATTGTAGTATTAAACATATAACTTGAGGTAAAGGAATAAATATGAAGTGGTTATTAATATTTGGCACAATACC
>JAUVKO010000044.1 GCA_030596225.1 Fidelibacterota bacterium | reverse complement strand
CTGTGGAGGAATGTAGTATCCAACCACTAGTCGAGAGCAAGGGTGTCGTGGGTGACTGCGAATCTGAAGGAAGCTTAAGACAAATTTCCGAACTGAGGAACACGAAGATCATAAGGCAGCCTGATATGGATGAGTTTACGATACAAAACAAAGTCCCAAAACTACACGGAATATCGAGTTGTAGATGATACAGTTACATGGAAAGAAAGTCATTAACCTTACCACGGGAGATCTCACAGACGTAATTGAGAATTATTACGGTTGAAAAAGATTAGCTGTGAGAAGTCAGCCGAGGTCATAGTACTAATTTAATCGACATTGAATTAGGAAGGACTGAACCTTAAGAAGTGATCAGTAAATGAATGTTACCAGATGAAGGGTAGAAAGCAGAAAATGTCAAAAGACAGCTCCCAGAAGAAAGCTAGAGCGGAACTCGAAGGATATTTTGGAGTGCAGACCTTCATGTGGATAACTGAAAACAACATCACGAGTTTTAACGAATCGGAATGTGGATTACTAGAGCAAATCCTTGCTCCATCAAATCTGAACTTGGCTTATAAGAAAGTTAGAGCCAACAAAGGAAGTGGTGGGGTTGATAAGATGGATGTCGAATCTTTGAAAGATTATCTTATTGAAAATAGGGATGAGCTAATAAGTTCCATATTGGATGGTAAATACCGTCCTAATCCAGTCCGCAGGGTGGAGATACCCAAGGACAACAACAAGAAGAGGTTGCTTGGTATTCCAACGGTAGTAGACCGTGTGATACAACAGGCAATCCAGCAGGTCTTGTCACCCATCTATGAGTTGCAATTTTCAGACAATAGTTATGGTTTTAGACCTGGACGCAGTGCTCACCAGGCTTTACAGCAATGTAGAGCGAATATCACAGCAGGTTACAGACATGCTGTTGATATGGATTTAGAGAAGTTCTTTGATAAAGTCAATCAGAGCAAATTGATTGAGGTGTTATCAAGAACGATTAGAGATGGTCGGGTAGTCTCGCTCATCCATAAATATCTAAATGCTGGTGTAGTTATAGGCGAGAAGTTTGAGCCGACAAGAATGGGTGTTCCACAAGGTGGCCCTCTGAGCCCATTATTAAGCAATATCATGCTTAATGAGCTGGATAAAGAGCTTGAAGCCCGTGGACATCGTTTTGTTCGCTATGCAGACGACTTGGTAATATTTACTAGAAGTGAGCGTAGTGCAAACCGTGTATTGCCGAGCATTGTGTCATTTATTGAGAAGAAGTTGTTCCTCAAGGTGAACAAGGATAAGACGAAAGTAGCCAGTGTCTCAAAGATTAAATTCTTGGGATATGCGTTCTATGTCATAGATGGCAAAGGACGGCTACGGGTACATCCCAAAAGTGTTACTAAGATGAAGGAGCAGATCAAGGTTCTCACATCGAGAAGTAATGGTTGGGGTAATGCAAGAAGGAAAGAGAGGCTCAAGTCTTATATAAGAGGCTGGGTTAATTATTTCAAACTTGCCGATATGTATGGTCTATTACGTAGTATAGATGAATGGTATCGTAGGCGTTTACGCATGGTGATATGGAAACAATGGAAACGAATAAGAACCCGTTTACGCAACCTCATAAAACTGGGTATACCAAAATACAAGGCATGGGAATTTGCGAATACAAGAAAAGGGGCTTGGAATACAGCCAAGAGCCCAATCTTGAATAGGTCTATTACTAATGCTCGTCTTAAGGCAGCTGGGTATCTCTTCTTCACGGATTATTACCGAAATGTTAAGGTGTAAATTAAGGAACCGCCCTGTACGGAACCGTACGCAGGGTGGTGTGAGAGGACGGATAGGGAATTAATCCCTATCCTCCTACTCGATTAAACGAAAGATGGGTTTCAGGGTTGTGTTGTTGTAGAGACGTAACATGTCGAAGATCCCGTTGAATGCGGGGTTACGTCTCTACTGTCGCATCATTATATTAAACCGACAAAACAGTGATAATTATTTATAGCAAGGGACAACATGTATAAACCCAACCCTGATCGTTACGATAATATGATTTATAAACGCTGTGGGATTAGTGGCATTAAGCTACCGCAGATTTCGCTAGGTCTGTGGCATAATTTTGGGGCGGGGGATGACTATGATAACGCAAAGGCTATGCTACATAGAGCTTTTGATCTGGGGATCACACACTTTGATCTGGCAAACAACTACGGACCCCCCTATGGTTCTGCCGAGAGCACCTTTGGAAAGATCCTGAATGATGGTTTGAACTCATTTCGTGATGAGTTGCTCATCTCAACAAAAGCCGGGTGGGATATGTGGCCGGGACCTTATGGTGACCTGGGAAGTCGCAAATATTTAATAGCCAGCATTGATCAGAGTTTGACTCGACTGGGTTTGGATTATGTAGATATTTTTTACCATCATCGACCCGATACTGGAACTCCACTGGAAGAAACCATGGGTGCCCTGGATCAGATTGTACGTAGTGGTAAAGCCTTATATGTGGGTATTTCTTCGTATAATCCAGAGCAGACCAGGCAGGCAAGTAAGATTTTGAGAGAGCTGGGAACGCCTTGTTTGATCCACCAGCCTAAATACAATATGTTTCATCGACAAGTGGAAAAGGGTTTACTGGAAGTATTAAACAAAAATGGTATTGGAGCCATTGTGTTTTCACCATTAGCCCAGGGCATTTTATCAGATCGTTATCTTAAAGGGATCCCGGCAGATTCCCGGGCAGGCAAAGCGGGAAGCTATCTGAAGCCCGAATATATCAAACCGGAAATGCTTGAAAAGGTTCGGGCATTAAAAAATATTGCTGAAAATCGTGACCAAAGTATTGCACAATTAGCTATTGCCTGGGTCTTGAGACATAAGGAGGTGACCTCAGCATTGATTGGCGCCTCAACTGAGACTCAGATAGAGGATGCTGTTGGAGCCCTGAATAAGCTTAGTTTTGAATCAACAGAGCTGGAAGAGATCAATTTGATTTTGAACAACGGGGTCTGATCCTCCATCTCCTGTTATAGAACGATAATCGTCATAATTCCCCAGTGATCTGAGGGATAATTACTGCCTTCATAAGGCGAATCAAATTTCAAGGCTGAAGAGACTGCTTTAAGTTGACCATTTCCCCGAATAAAGATATAATCGATCTTCTTTGATGGAGCAGTTGATGGATATGTGTAGCCTGAGAGATTCGGGTTAAGCATATTCCAGGTTGAGGGATATTCAAGCAGTTGTGCGATGGGTTCACTATCTGGTGTACAGTTAAAATCACCAGTTAAAATTACTGGTGCTGGCGCAACCACGACTTTCGACTCAATGAAAGCTTTGATCGTATTCACCTGATGGACGCGTACAACATTGTCCTCCTCCCTGTAGGCTAAGTGTGTAGTGAAAAAGTGTAAAACAGAGCCATGGATATCGATCTGAGTCCACAATGCTTTTCGAGGAAAAACACCGATGGGCAAAACCTGGAAGTCCCTGGCTGTCACCGGCCACTTAGAGATAATCCCGACACCCTCACCATATGAATTATAGGCTGTATGAGTGAATTGCGAATAAACATTGTATTCAGTTCCGAATTGAATCGAAAGTGAGTCTGCGATAATCTGAGCCATATTATCAACGGAAGCGTTTTGCGCAACTTCCTGAAGTCCTATTATATCCGGGCTCAAGAGTTTTAGCTCTCTAATGATAGCCTGAAGTCGTTCCGGATAATTTGTTCCAGGTTTCATTCCCTCAATATTGTAGGTGATGATTTTAAGAGTATCCTGAGCGTTTAATGCTGAGAAAGCAAAAAGAATTGATAGTGTTGCAGAGGTCAGTAATCTAATTATCATGCTTCAATATATTGTGAAATAATGATGATTTGCGGTTAAAACTATCACATGGTCTATGTACCCCTGGGTGAATAATCACCGTGATTATCTCTTGTTATTGGCAGGGATATCAAGAAACACGGTGACATAAAAACCGTGTTTTGTCACCAGTCTTTCAGATTAGATTAAACGTTACTCAAATTATCGAGATCGAGACTGGACTAAGGAAGTATTCTATGAAACGGAAAATCAGGGTCATACTGGCAAAGCCTGGACTTGATGGCCATGACAGGGGAGCAAAAGTATTAGCTAACTCATTTAGAGATGCAGGTATGGAGGTCATTTATCTGGGACTTCGGCAGACACCTGAAATGATTGTTGCGGCAGCCCTTCAAGAAGATGCTGACATTATTGCCTTGAGTATTCTGTCCGGAGCCCACATGACCATTTTCCCTCGGGTGCATGAGCTCATGCAGGCTGAAGGTTTGAATGATGTACTGCTTACTGGTGGTGGAATCATTCCGGATTCTGATATGGAAACTCTGAATAAAATAGGTGTGGGGAGGTTGTTTGGTCCTGGAGCAGGCTTGGTGGAGATCAATGACTACATAACAAATTGGGTCAAGGAAAACCGCCAATGAATCGCAATGATCGCCTGAAACAATTAAAAGAACTTCGCAAAGAAGCCCTTCTTGGTGGGGGTCAAGCACGTCTTGATGCTCAACACGCCAAGCAGAAATTATCGGCCAGAGAACGCCTGGATCTACTCCTGGATACAGGATCTTTTGAAGAAATGGGTATGTTAGTTACCCACCGGTCGACAAATTTTGGGCTGGATAAACAAAAGTTTCTAGGAGATGGTGTGGTTACCGGACATGGAACAATCAATGGTCGCACTGTCTTTGTTTTTAGTCAGGATTTCACAGTCATGGGGGGATCTCTATCTGAAGCCTATGCAGAAAAAATTGTCAAGGTCATGGATCTTGCATCCAAAGTGGGCGCTCCGGTAATTGGCTTGAATGATAGTGGTGGTGCTCGTATCCAGGAAGGCGTTGTCAGTTTAGCCGGTTATGCGGATATTTTTCTACGCAACACCCTGATGAGTGGAGTAGTACCTCAGATTTCTGCAATTCTCGGTCCTTGTGCCGGGGGTGCAGTTTATTCACCAGCAATCACCGATTTTGTTTTTATGACCAAAGGCACCAGCTATATGTTTGTGACTGGACCGGAGGTAGTGAAAACTGTCACCCACGAGGAAGTGACCAAAGAAGATCTGGGTGGGGCTACAGCTCACGGTTCCAAATCCGGTGTAAGTCACTTTACTTGTAATAATGAAATTGAAGTGATCGAAGGCATTAAAAACCTTTTAAGTTTTATTCCACAGAACAATCTAGAGAATCCTCCAACCATTCCTTGTGATGATCCAATCGACAGAGCTGATGATGCTCTGGATACGATTATTCCTGAAAATGCCAATAAACCATATGATATGAAAAATGTCATCAACATGGTGGTTGATAATGGTGAATTTTTTGAGGTTCACAAAGATTTTGCCATGAATATGGTGGTTGGGTTTACCCGGATGAATGGAAAACCTGTGGGAATTGTTGCGAATCAACCGGCTCATTTGGCAGGGGTTCTTGATATTGATTCTGCTGTAAAAGGTGCTCGGTTTGTACGTTTTTGTGATGCTTTTAATATTCCCTTGCTGACCTTTGAGGATGTTCCGGGATTTTTGCCGGGAACAGACCAGGAGTGGGGAGGAATTATTCGTCATGGAGCCAAACTACTGTATGCCTTCGCAGAAGCGACGGTGCCCAGAGTTACTGTTATTACTCGAAAAGCGTATGGTGGGGCCTATGATGTGATGAACTCCAAGCATATTCGCGGTGATATTAATTTTGCCTGGCCCTGTGCGGAGATTGCAGTAATGGGAGCCAGAGGGGCTACAGAAATTATTTTCCGTAAGGAGATCGCCAAGGCTAAAGATCCGGAAGCAGCTTTAGAGAGTTTGACTGATGAATTCTCTGAACGTTTTGCCAATCCGTATTCAGCTGCAAGTCGGGGTTATGTGGATGAGGTCATTGAACCCAATAAAACCCGTCTTAAGGTGATTAGAGCATTTGAAATGCTGGAAAACAAGGTTGATTCAAACCCACAAAAAAAACATGGAAATATCCCACTGTAAATAGGGAGAGGGGCTTCAAGTGGATGTCAGAAATCGTGATGAATTATTAAAGAAACAGGAAAATCTGGAAGCACACCTGCTTGAGAACCCCAAGTCCACGCTGTTTGCTTGGTATGCCAAGCAGAATATGGAAGCCGGGGAATTGGATCGTGCCATGAAGATTTGTCAATTAGGATTGCAGAATGCTGAAAGCACGGGTGTTTTGCACAAGTTGATGGGCGAAATTTATATGGCTAAGGGTGAGGTAACCCAGTCCATGAAACATATGGTTGAGTGTATCTTGACCAGAGAACCCTTCCCTGGTGTGATCATAGAACTTGTAAAAAACTTGGGAGACACCATGGAAGCAGAGCAGATTGCTTTTCTGGTGCACCTCCTGAATAAAGCACTTCCGGGACATCCAGATGCAACCCGGTTTTATCAAAAATACCCCAGCGCACGGAATATGACAGCTCAAGCTGGACAATATAAATTCTTAGAGGATCTAGCTGCCAGCCTGGAACGGTCTGCCATGGTTGAAATCGCTCCAGAGGATGAAGACTCTACTGAACTTGAGCCTGCTGATCCTATTCCGGATCCAGTAGTTGCTGATCCAGTCACACCCATGGAACCAGAATTGAAATCTGAAACGCCTGAGCTGCCAAAACCCAAAGTAAAACCCCTGGCTCGCCAAACACCTGCAGTGAAACATAACATTACCCGATCCATGGCGACATTTACTTTGATGCAGATATTCAAAGACCAGGGAATGTATGATAATGCCCTGGAGGTCCTCCAGTTTCTTCGGGAAAAATCCAGCAATATTGAGCGGATTGAAAGCGAAGAAAAAGAGGTCAGAGACCTTATCGCTAAAAACAACATCAAATAGATCTGATTCTCAACAATAATGACGAAGGATCAAGCTGTCGGGGACGCACAACGCTCAATTTATCTGTCAGTTCTCATCGTTACCTATAACTCAAGCCAGACTATACACGCATGTGTTGAAAGTCTTATTCCGGAGCTTAACTCGATCCCGGGAGAGATCATTATTGTTGACAATAATTCTACTGACGATACTCAGATTATACTTAAGGAGCTTGAGACACAACATTCAGAGCTATGCATTAAACTGAATAGAGCTAATCGGGGATTTGCCTCCGGAAATAATCAGGCTCTGTCATTGGCGCAGGGAAAACAGATTCTGATCCTGAACCCGGATACAATAGTGCAGACAGGTGTGCTGGCTGGTTTATTGGATGAACTTGAAAAGAGTGAACAGATCGGAATTGTGGCTCCCCGGTTGCAATTTCCTGATGGCCGAATCCAAAAAACCTGTCGGCGTTTTCCACGACACACGGATGTTCTTTATAATATTTTTGGTTTGGCTTACTTTTTCCCGCAAAGCGCCCACTTTAATGCATGGAAAATGGGTGATTTTGACCACGAAAATCGTTGTCAGGTAGATCAACCAGCCGGCGCTGCTCTTCTGATAAAGGGAGAGTTGTTTCGGAACTTGAAGGGTTTCGATCTGAATTTCCCCATGTTTTTTAATGATGTTGACCTTTGCAAGCGTGTAAAAGATACTGGTTTTGAGATTTGGTATTTACCAGAATATGTGATCAAGCATTTTGGAGGGGTGAGTGTCAAACAAGCCAAAATAAAAATGACATTAAGCTCTCAAATTTCCTTCTTTCGGTATTTCGAAAAACACTTTACACGTTTTCACCAGCAACCCATGAATTTTCTTATAGGTGTGTTACTGTATTTATCCCTAATCCCCAGAATTATTGCATTGTTATTGTTTAAAGGAAAATCTAAATCTACTCGAGATACACTTTAATGTATGAGTATATGACAGAGACACAATGCATTGCGTCTCTATCTGAAGAATTGTATTAGACTAAGCATGAAAACAATTAAAATAAAAGCATTTTTCTTTGATGTCGGTGGTGTTCTAGTGCGGGTTAACCCTGATCCTGCTATGGAGAAATTGTCTATACTGTTAAAGGTAAGTGAAGAGCAGATTCAGCGGGCAATGTCACGAGAGTTACTAAACACTTATGAAAAAGGTCACCTGAGTTCCAACCAGTTTTATGAGCAATTATTGATCAATTATGGGAGTCGGGAGAAGATGTCTCTTGAGACATTTAAAGCGTATTGGGAAAACATGCTTTTCCCCAGGGCGGAGACTATTGCCTTTCTTAAAGCAGTTACTCAAGATTTTCCAGTATGGTTGTTGAGTAACACCAACGATTTCCATTATGATCTTCTAATACAGAAATTCCCATTTATGCAATGGGTCAAAGGGGGCATCTACAGTTTTATGGTGGGGAGCATGAAACCTGAGCCACTAATCTATCAAAAGGCAATTCGGAAAAGCGGTTTCAGACCGGAGGAAATTTTGTTCATTGATGATCTTGAATCTAATGTACTGGCTGGTCGTGATCAGGGTTTAAACAGCATCCATTTTAGTGATTATGCTGCTTTTTGTGAAGAATTGAAGAGACAATTTCCAGAATTGGAGTATCTAACATGAGAATCGTTAAAACAGTCCTGGCTTTTGGAATTCTGTTAATTTTGTTTATGCTACTGAACAATAGTCAGGGTAGCATCCCCCCTCTTGGTAAATTTTTAAATCCCTTTGCCGGGTTTTGGCAAAACGGGGCTCAACTTGACCGGATCGATGAGGTCATAGATGTTAAGGGACTGCGAGCTGAGGTTAAGGTCGTCTGGGATGAACGTCAGGTGCCGCATATCTTTGCGGAAAATAACTATGATGCATATTTTGCCCAGGGGTTTCTAACAGCTCGTCATCGACTCTGGCAAATGGAGTTCCAGACTCATGTGGCTGCAGGTCGGGTTTCTGAGATTGTAGGTTCTAAAGCCATTGAATTCGACAAGCGTCAACGTCGTCGGGGCTTATTAATGGCTGCTGAGCAAACGATAAATGTCATGAATGAAGATCCTGAAACCCATTTAGTCCTGCAGGCTTATGCGAACGGAGTAAATACCTGGATCGACAAGCTGACACCGGCCACTCTTCCCCTGGAGTATAAATTGTTGAATTATGAACCGGAAGTGTGGTCCACGCTAAAAACGGCGTTATTGCTCAAGTTTATGGCCTGGGATCTCACTGGCCGTAATTCAGAAATGGATCTGAGCATCATAAGATCGGCCATGGGGGAAGATTTTGTAAAGCGTTACTATCCGGATGACACCCCTCGGATGGATCCGGTTATCCCGGCAGCTAAGCCCTGGCGTTTTGAACCACTGCTTACAGAAGAAGTGCCCTCTCCCTTTGAACCTCAATTTTTGCGTGCGCTCCGTAAAGGAGAACCCGATAAAGATAATGGCAGCAATAATTGGGCGGTTTCAGGTAAGAAAACACATTCAGGATTCCCAATTCTGGCCAATGATCCCCATTTGGGTTTGAAGCTGCCATCTATCTGGTATGAGATCCAGTTGAACACCCCTGACATGAATGTTTACGGTGTATCAATGCCCGGTGCTCCAGCTGTAATTATTGGGTTCAATGATAGTATTGCCTGGGGATTGACTAATGCTGGTAGCGATGTCATGGATTGGTTTGAGATCGAATTCAAGGATAAAAATTATACTGAATATCGATATATGGATGAATGGATCAAGTCAGATCTACGTATTGAAGAGATTCAGGTTAAAGGCGAAAAAACGGTTCTAGATACTTTTGCCATTACTCGTTTTGGTCCAGTTGTGTATTTTGGTGAGCATCAAATGGAAAATGGCCATCCTGTTGGCCTGGCAATGCGTTGGTCAGCACATGATCCATCTAATGAAATGAGCGCCATTCGGGGCATGAATCTGGCAGGTGATTTGGAATCATTTTTTGCTGCCCTGGACCAGTTCAATGCCCCCGGACAAAACTTCGCTTTTGCGGCAAAGGATGGCGATATTGCTATCCGGCATAATGGAAAATACCCTTTAAGAGCTCAGGATCAGGGCAAGTTTGTCCGGGCCGGTCGTGATACGACCGGCGAATGGCGTCAGTGGATACCAAAAGATCAGCTTCCCGTTATCACCAATCCGTGGCGTGGTTTTGTCAGCTCAGCCAATCAGAATCCGGTTGGCAAGCAATATCCCTATTATATGGGTTGGGAGTATGATGATTATGAACGGGGATCACGTATCAATGACCAGCTAAAACTTATGGATAATGTCGGATTCAATGAGATGCAGAAACTGCACATGGACAATTTCAATAAGCAGGCACAATTGATGTTACCGTTTTTGATTCGACAATTAGAAAAAAACAATCTCACTGACATAGAAAACGAGATTCTTGATGATCTAAACCAGTGGGCTTATGTATCTGATCCAGATCAAAAAGCCGCTTGGGTTTATAGGCAATGGTGGATTCATCTGGAACATGCTATTTGGGATGATGAACTAACCCTGTTTGGTGAGCCCCGGAAAATCCCCACCCGATCTGTCACCGCCCAGTTATTATTTAAAAACAGAAATTTAATATACTATGATAATATCGACACTCCAGAAAAAGAAAATCGCCAGGCAATTATTAATCAAGCCTTCCAGCAAACCCTTACCGATCTGACAGAAGAGTTTGGCCCTTACGGTGAAGCCTGGGAGCTGGGACGTGCCCGCGGAACCAATATCAACCACCTCCTTTCAGTTAACGGTCTTGGGCGCACAGGATTATATACCGGTGGAGGTCGTGGTGTTGTGAATGCAACTAAGAAAACCCACGGGCCTTCCTGGCGTATGATCGTGGAATTGGGTGAAACTCCCACTGCAAGGTGTATCTATCCCGGAGGTCAATCAGGCAATCCCGGTTCGGTTTTTTATGACAACGCTGTCGATGATTGGGTAAAAGGCAATTATTATAGCATCTACTTTTTAACATCCCCCATAATCTTGGAGGATTCAAAACTCTCGTTGACCAGCTTAAGGAATTATCAATGATCAGTATACTTGTCTCACTTGTACTTGTGTTTATTCTACAGCTTCTTTTTTATTCCTGGTGGTGGATCATTCTTGTACCACTTGTTATAGGGTTTTTTGAAAAAGATTCCCTAACTAAAGCCGCAGCCGGGAATGGAATAGGAATATTTCTACTTTGGTTTGGAATGAGTCTCTACCAATGGGGTAATGGTAGCGAGGTTATTGCTGGTCGTATTGCTGAAGTCATGGGTGCTAATTCAGGTTTTATTCTTGCATTTGCCACCGGGATTATTGGTTTCGTAGTGGCGGCAATGGCTGGCTATGCAGGCTTTTCATTGCGTAAGGTCCTGATCAAGGAATATCAAATTACATGACCAAACCCAAAAGTGGCAACCCGATCTATGAGGAGCCGCTTCGAACTATCCCACATAATATATTTCGGGATAATAATCCCGATTATGATGATCTTGAGCAGCGACCGCGCATGCCAGTAGTAGCCCTGCTGGATAATATTCGAAGTATGTTCAATGTAGGCTCCATGTTCAGAACAGCTGATGGAGCTTGGCTTGAGGAGATTATTGTCAGTGGTTATACGGCTTCACCACCTCGTAAAGAGATCGCAAAAACTGCTCTGGGTGCAGAGTATTCGGTGCCCTGGCGTAAAATTCCAAGTGCAGTCGATGCGCTTAAGGCCTTGAAGCAAAAAGGATACACAGCTATTGCCCTGGAGCACACTACTCAAAGCAGATCTTATACTCAAGTGAATTATGACTTCCCTTTGGTTTTTGTGGTGGGT
>JAUVKO010000216.1 GCA_030596225.1 Fidelibacterota bacterium | reverse complement strand
AATTACCTCGCAAGATGTTGCACAATGGAAATACTGTCCTGGAGCTTGTGAATGGAACCATCAATTACCGTCAGGTTGAAGTAGTATCCACTCAAGGTGAAATGGCCGTGGTTACCGGACTTTCTAACGGGATGAAACTTTCCACCAAAACCCTGAACCTCTATGATGGCGCCCAGGTAAAAGTACCTGACACGAAAGCTAAACAGCCCTCAGGAATCGAGAAGAAGGCTGAACGGGATTAAAATAAAATGACAAATCAACCTTACATTTATGCAATTGTATCCAACATGCTGAAACCTAAGAACAATAAAACTTTTCTTAGCGTTTCTGCGTTCTCTGCGAGAAAGGTTTTAAGAAATTACCCAAAAGAATGGTATAAAGGTTCCCACTAATGAAAAGCATGATCCAATATTTTATCAAGTATTCCACCGCCGGGAATGTGCTCATCCTGCTTATCCTGTTTTTAGGCTGGTTTGGATTCTCTTCATTACGCTCGACTCTGATTCCCCAGATCGATCCCGGTGTTATCAACATTTCTACCGTGTATCTCGGCGCATCTCCGGAGGAAGTTGAGCAGGGGGTTGTCCTGAAAATTGAGCAAAGCCTACAGGGAGTGACCGGGATTAAAAAACTAGTTTCGGTTTCTCGGGAAAATATGGGTGTTGTTACTGCCATGCTAACCAGTGGTGTTGATGCAGACCTGGTTTTGCAGGACATTAAAAATGCAGTAGACGGGATCAGTTCGTTTCCAGCCGGGATTGAACCTCCGCGAGCCAGTAAGTGGGAATTCCGTTCTGAAGCTATTGACTTTATGATCAATGGAGATGTTGATCTATCATTGATTAAACAAGTAGCCCTGCGAATCGAGAATGATTTATTAAACATACAAGGTATTAGTAAAATCGAGATCAGTGGTTTTCCTGAAGAGGAGATCGAGATCGCTTTTAGGGAGACGGACCTGGAAACCTATGGGATCACACTGGCACAAGCAGTTGCCGTGATCAGGAGCGCAAATATCGATCTTACCGGTGGAAACATCAGGGGAGAATCAGAAGACCTGAGTATCAGGACTCGCCAAAAACAGTATTATGCCAAAGATCTGAAAAATATCGTGCTCCGTTCACGCAATGATGGAACGATTCTGTATCTTAGTGATGTTGCTGATGTTACTGAAAAATGGGCTGAAAACCCCAATGCAGTTTTTGTTGACGGGAAGCCGGCCGCCTTGATCCAGGTCAAATACACCAGTGAAGAAGATATTATTCAAGTTGCTGAGATTGTGGAGAACTATGTTGTAAAATTCAATCTCGAAAATGATGTTATACAAGCCAAAGTGCTTGGTAGCCAAGCCGATACGGTTCGCGGTATGCAGGCGATTTTAGCCAACAATGGGATCGTTGGTTTTTTCCTGGTTCTTATTTTTCTATCCATGGCACTCAATCCCAGAATGGCTTTTTGGGTCGCCTTTTCCATTCCACTTTCATTTATGGGAATGTTTGCTCTAGCTGCGCTATTTGACATTACTCTGAATAAGATATCCATGTTTGGAATGATCCTGGTGGTTGGAATTCTTGTCGATGATGGGATTGTGATAGCAGAAAACATTTATCAGCATCACGAAAAGGGCAAGCGCCGCATCAGGGCAGCTATCGATGGAGCTGTAGAAGTTTTACCTGCAGTTACCTCTGCCATTGTCACCACCATGATCGCTTTCTCGGCTTTTATGCTTATAGAAGGAACATTCGGTCAGTTTTTTAAGGAAATGGCTTTTGTGGTTATGGCAGCCTTGTTTGTTTCACTTATCGAAGGTGCTTTGATCTTACCGGCTCATATAGCTCATTCAAAAGCGTTAGCAGCCGACCGAAAACCATCCTGGCTGGAAAAAAAGTCAACTTATTATCTGGCAAAGATACGTGACAACTGGTATGCGCCGGTCTATAAAAAAGCGCTTGAGAATAGATTGATTACCCTGACAATTGTCACGGGATTATTTCTGATTACTATTGGAGCTGCTATTGGTGGTATCATTCAGATGGGTGGTAGTAATTTTGAAAATCAAAGCCATTCTGATATAAGTCTCCAAATGCCTCCGGGAACCCCGGAAGCTGTAACCCACGCAACCCTGCTTATGCTTGAACAAAAAGCAATCGAGGTGGGAGAAAATCTCTCAAGCAAAGAAGGTAAAACGGTGGTTACAAGCATCATTAATCAGCAAACTGCTGCTGATGCCGGAGGAATATCAGTCAATTTCATTGATAGCAGGCAACGTGAATTTCTTTCAACAGATTTTTCTAATGCTTGGCGTCAAGCAGTGGGACCTATGCCTGAGGTTGAACGTATTAACTATGTGGAATCAACCCATTTTGGTAAAGCGGTTTCCATTTCTTTATTAAGTGAAGACATCAAGCAGTTGGAACGAGCTGTAGATGATTTCAAAACTGAACTTGAAAACTTATCTGGCCTGAAAAATGTCATTGATGACAATCAACAGGGAATGCGCGAGATTGAAGTAGCATTGAAAGACCAAGCACATTTACTAGGTTTGGACATTCAAACAGTTATGAGCCAGGTTCGGAATGGGTTTTTTGGCGCTGAGGTTCAACGGATCAATCGAGGGACTGAAGAAGTCAAGATCTGGGTTCGCTATGCAAAAACAGATCGTTCCTCAATAGGTGATCTTGAGACCATGCGTATCCGAACAGCTGCAGGGAAGATTTATCAGTTAAAAGACATCGCTGATCTCAGCTATACCACCAGCCTCAGCACAATCAGGCACCTGAACGGTCAAAGACAGGTAACAGTGGAAGCCGATGCTTTGAATAAATCCATCGATCTTGGTCAGATCAAAAAGGAAGTTACTGCAGTCATATTACCCAAAATCCTGAGTGATTATCCCGGTGTAAACTATTCTATTGGTGGGCGTGAAGAGCGCATGAAAGAAGCCACGGATTCCATGGGAAAAATCCTACCGGCTATCCTGGTATTATTGTTTTCTGTGATTGCTTTTACCTTCAGGTCTTTTGGTCAAACGGCGATCCTGTTCATGCTAATTCCTTTGGGATTCATTGGGATTGGTTGGGGACATGCTATTCATGATACTCCCATTGATATGCCGTCCTATTTTGGTATTGTGGCACTAATTGGTGTTTTGGTGAATGACTCAATTGTTTTTATAGAAACCCTGAATCGTCGCCTGAAACGTGGGATGGCCTATATGGATGCCTTGTTTGAAGCAGGACTCTCTCGTTTTAGGCCTATTCTACTAACCTCCCTGACAACCATTGCTGGTTTATCTCCTCTGATTATTGCTAATAATCCCGATGCCCAACAGACGGTACCCATGGCTATTGCAGTGGCTTATGGCCTTATAATTTCCACTTTCAGCACTCTAGTGGTCTTACCGGTTTTGTTGAGCTTGTTTAATGGAGCACGCCGTTATGCAATCAAGTGGAGAACCGGAGTAATGCCGACAGCGGAAGAGATCGAGAGCTCAGTTAGAGAACTGGATATTGATGCTCAGTTTGCTGAAGGAAGTGAGGTCTAAGTATGAAAAAATTACAATTATTTATGGGCAGCAATTCTTCCTTCGAGAGCCTCAGGAAGACGATGGTTCACATGGCAGAAAGACAAGCATTCAGAAGTATCATGCTGAGCTTGCCTGCCTTGCCGAAGCTCGTCTACTTGAGCCTGTCGAAGAAGAGCGTAGGCTGGTCGAAGTACGGCACTTCTGGACTCAGTAAACCTTTTCTAGTCACATGTATGTTTCTACTAACAATCCTAACTGTTCCTCAAGCATATAGTCAAACCGCTACTATTTTAACCCTGGAAGATGCCTTAGCAGTGGCAGCAGTGCATAATCTGAGTATTCAACAAGCCGGGAATAATGTACAGGTTTCAACTAACAAGGCCAGTTTGGGTAACGCGGGAATGTTACCCCGTCTGGACCTTAGTT
>JAUVKO010000014.1 GCA_030596225.1 Fidelibacterota bacterium | reverse complement strand
CTTGACGGTCTCGCAAAAAGTCCCTCTCGCAGAGATCGCAGAGACGCAAAGTGTTGATAATTATGCACATACAGCAATATCGCCTAAGGGTTTATATTTATTACAGATAGAGCTGTTTTCATGTTTTCTCTCATACTTTTTGCGGCTTCGTCAAACTTAACCACCTCTTAAAAAGCGAGAATTCAAATCCCCGCCTTGATAAACAAAAAAACGCCCAGCAATTTGCCGGGCGTTTTTTTGATATTATTTCTCTTATCTCTTACTAGAAGGAGAATCCGGTTTCAATGCTTGTTTGAGCAATAATCTCTCCAGAATCAGGATCATCAGTATCAATGACACCATCACCATTAATATCAATATAACTCTGGCGGAAATCCCAGGTCAATGTGGCACCACCACCCAGACCGATGGTAACGTAATAACCCAAGAGTGTTCCTTCGCTAACAATGTCAAAAGGATCATCGACATTCATACGAAGAATATATGCATTTGCATCTTCAACCTTTGGAATCAGATTTGGAGCGATACCAATACTGCCCTGAATACCTTTGACTTCAGTTTCATCAGAGGTCATGTGTTGGTAACCGGCCTGCAGGCTCACCATGCCTAAAATATCGGCACCGACACTGCCAAAAACACCCATCATGGATGAATTGTCATATAATTTCTCATAGCGTGTTCGCGGCATTAAACCCAAACTACCACCATAGTTTACAAAGCCCACCCGTTCGAGATCATAATTCTTGTCAAACAGGCCGTATACAAAGTTTCCTGTTGGCGTGATACGGAATTCCAGGCTTGCGGTGAGAAAGTTAAAAATCTGAGCACGTAAACCGGGAGCGGTAGCACCCAGACCATACTTAATTTCCTTCTGGGCAATATTTTCATTCTCATCAAAATAATACATGGAATCAGCCGTACCGAAATACTGACCGGCTTCAGCAAAAAGGACCAGTTTTAATTTGTCTCTGTTAAGAATAGGAAAAGCGACATCCACACTGATACCACCAACAGTATTGGGGTTTTCGCTGATATCAAAAGGATCTGGTTTGCGAGCAATAAAATCATCCCAGTCCCGTGTATGATCCGGGGTATAATTATCAGTCTTTCCATCACCATCAATATCCCATTCATCAGGAGAATTATCGGGACGGCCATCACCATCGGAGTCAACCGAGTAGTCGAAATCATCCGGGAAATCATCTACCAAATCCGGAATATAATCCCCGTCTTCATCTTTCAGGCCAAGGTACTGGTTATTGTCCATGATGATAGTACTACCAAAGGATAGCTTGCCCAGCGAGTAAGTTCCGCGTAACCCGAGGATACCCAAGCCATTACTTTCGCCACCAAAAGAGAACTCTTTATAGTTTGCCACGACATTTTCAACACCAAAGTTGCCAATTTTAAAGCCAATATGGTGACCCGTTTTACGCACAGACGGATATTCCATCATATTGGAATAGCCGTTCATTAAGAGGCCATAACCAAGGACAACATTGTCTAATGTACCGACGCGTACGAAAAAAGGATCTCCTTGCTCACCCCAGCGGATATACATGATCTTGTCAATGATATCTTTGGCGTCATTCCATTCCTCATCGCGGATATTACCATCCTGGTCCATGTAAATTACTACATCAAGACCAACCCCCAACTTGCCGATGGAAATATCGGGACGTAGAGCGATCTGGTTGTAAAGTTGACCATCTATGGTAACAGCACCAAATCCGGCATCCATTGCCAGGGCATCACCAAACAACCCACCCCCCTCTTCTTTGGCTTCTTCTTCAGCAGGCGCTGGTGTCGTCTGGCCAACTGTAGAAGGAGGAAGCGCTGGAATGCTTGCTACTGCTGCCTCTTCTTCGTCACTCTCGGCAGGTGTTTCTTCAGCAGCATCGTCCGGTTCCTCTTCAAGAACAGTCTCTGTTTCAGTTGTATCTGCTTCAGCGTCACCTGTGCCCTCTGGAGCATCACCAGAATCACCTTCAGGGTCTTCTGGAATAGAGCCTGGTTCTGTGGTTGCGGTTTCGATATACCCATCTGGTGAAGAACTAATCGTTTCCCCGGGACCGGCTGAACTGATCATGCCGGTGAGGTTGTTCATTACGTCCACCTGTCCTTCAGTAACAATTATTTGATCGCCAGTTTCCGGGTCAGCGATGGTCCAGAACTCTGTTCCCTTAATAGAAGCAACAGAAGTTGGTGTGTGAAGTTGAAAATCAAAATCGGCACCATCGGAATACTTCGTAAGCGCCTGACCATATTCAAGGCGAATATGGTATCCGGATCCACTAAGGTCTTCAATCATAGTTATAGCAACCTCAGTATTCTCGCGAAGCTTAACCTGGCTTTTGTCGTCCAGTAATAACATCACAGCAAAACCGTCGTTAACCTTGATCTGGTCATTGTTTTCAAGGATAGTACCCATAGTGACCGGCGTGTTATAATCAAGATCTGCTGCTTTTTGCAAAAGAACATCACCCTGTACCCTGGAGACTACAGCCACTTTATCAGCATAAACCCCAACGGCTAAAAACAGAGTAATAAATAAAATAGTAGCAAAGTTTTTCATCTGGCACACCTTTATTCTAAATTGATTTTCATCCCATTAAAAACTAGGCCGAAGTTAACTAATTGGCTTTACCCGCCAAGCCTTTTCCTTGTCCGGCAGTTTACAAAAAGAACAGGTGATCAACCACAAAGCACACAAAAAGCGGGGTTTAAAAGCATAGTACTTATAAGGGAAAAACATCTGATTTTGCTTGTCAGGCCTGACCGATCACAATAACTTTTGACAAGTGTTGTGCTAATCAGGACTAAAGGGGGTATTAATGAATATTTCAACAGGAGGGGTTGAACCGCCTTATAAGAACGACCCCGTTTATCGGCTCACCAGTATTCTTTTCCCGCTCTTTATTACTGTTGTTGTCCTGTTATTTATCTGGTATAGTCGTGACCAGATCATGATCAAAGAACCTCGAACCATTACTCTATACTGTTTCAGTGCCATGGAGTCCGTTATGGAGCAAGCCCTTTTGCCTGCTTTCCAGCAGCGATGGCTAAAGCAAAAACAGGAGCGCGTTGAGTTTATTACAACCTTTGCCGGATCCGGGGTGATAACCCGTCAAATTGTGACACGCTTTCCGGCAGAGATCGCAATTTTGTCCTCAGAACTGGATGCCCGCCGATTGGTTAGCGGGGGTATTATTACAGCATCGGCTTGGCAGGAACTTCATCGTCAAGAAAAATTCTGCCGATCCCCAATTGTTCTTTTTATAAGTGACAAAATCCAAACACCACTGCATTCCTTTGAAGATATTGATTTTGACACAATGAATGTGATCATTCCAGACCCGCTTACTTCCGGAGAAGGGCAAATGGCTGCCCTCGCTTTATATGGGTCACAGTTACGCACAGGGCATACACGGAGCCAGGCCCATGAATTCACTAAAAATGCTTTTGCCCGGTCTTGGAATAACCCATCCACATCTCAGGATGCCCTTGAACAGTTCTATGCAGGAATGGGAGATGTCCTGCTAAATTATGAAGCAGCAATGAATTTGCACCCGGGAACTTCAGACATAAAAACAATCTGTCCCAAGAGTACAATTATGACAGAACCTGTGGCCATAGCAATTCCAAAAAACATCCCACCAAAACAAACAGAGATCACAAAAGCGTTTATAGACTTTCTATGGAGTGAAACTGCACAGAAAATATTATCAGAATACGGGTATCAAACAATCAATACTGCAAAGCAGGCTGAATTTGTACAGGCGCCCCAATATGATATTTTCACTCTCGATAGTTTGGGCACAGCAATAGACCTAAACCGCTCGATAATTGATCCATTATTAACTCAGGATTAGTCCAGACCCAGAGTGCTGAGAACTAAAGAGGACATATGAGTTTAGCTGTTCTAGGAATCTTTGGTTTAATGATAGTGCTTTTGGTGCTTCTTATCCTGGAAATTATCCCCATAGATGTTCTTGGGATTGGATTGCTCCTGGTGCTTTGGCATGCTGGATATGTAAACGGGTCCCAGGCAGTAGCGGGTTTTAGCAACAAGGCAGTTCTCGTTGTTGCTGTTATGTTTGTGCTAAGCCATGCTTTGGTGAAGACGGGGATTCTTGAAAATCTTGCCCGGTATTTTATTGAGCTGGAAAACAAAAAAGCACGATTGGGAATGGGCTTATTTCTAGTATCAACCAGTCTCTTTTCTGGATTCATAAATAATGTGGCTGCAGTTGCGATATTTATCCCTGTAGCCATGCAAATGGCCACTAAATTTCGAGTTTCCCCATCAAAACTGCTTATACCGCTATCTTATGCTGCGATTTACGGAGGAACGATCACACTTATTGGCACCTCTACAAATCTTCTGGTAAGTTCAATAGGAGAATCTCACGGTTTAACTCCTCTGGGAATGTTTGAGTTTTTACCTCTGGGAATTGTTTTTCTGGCAGTGGGCTCTTTTTATAATCTAGTTGTCTTGCCGCGGTTATTACCATCTCGAGCACCGGTTAGCACTTTGGTTGGAAAATATCACATGGCTCCCTATTTGACAGAGTTTCGTATAGATGAGAATTCGCCACTTATTGGATCAAGTTGCCGCGAAAAACAATTAAACGAACGTTATGAGATTACTGTCTTGGCAATTATCAGGGATGGAACACAGATCACAAATAACATTGGGAATATGATTCTCCAACCAGGAGACACCCTGTTGACAAAAGGTGCGTTGGATAATTTTATAAGATTTCATCAACAGGAAAAATTACTGGCGCTTTCAGATGTCAAATTAAGTGAAAAAGAACTACAGGCAGGCGATAATGTTCTTGTTGAAGGGCTGATTGGCCCTGATTCGACGCTTGGCGGCAAGACTTTGAGTGATATTGAGTTTCGACGCAAGTATCGTGCATTTGTATTGGCGATTGGTCGGCGAGGAAGTACGATAAAACGAAAGATCGCCCACATCAAACTGCGTTTTGCCGACACCTTACTCATGTTCATGCCGGCTGACCGTATTTCTGAAATGCGCAATGACCCGGACTTAATTATTCTGCAACATCATGAAGTTAATTTGCGAAAGAAAAAAATTCGCTGGTTGGCAGTAATCATAATACCGGCAGTTATGCTACTGGCGGCTACAGGCACCATGGATATTCTGGCTGCAGCACTAACGGGAATGTTTTTACTGCTGGTTTCTCAACATATTTCAACCCGTGAGGCTTATGGTGTCATAAACTGGCGGGTCATCGTGTTTATAGCTGCTTTTATTCCCTTCGGAACAGCCATGGAAACCAGTGGTGCTGCAGAGCTGATTGGAAGCAGTATTTTATTGGCTGCTGACCTGTTTCCGGAATCATTGATTCCATATGCACTGGTCTCCATTCTTTATCTGATTACCAGTCTTAGCACTGAGATTATCTCAAATAATGCAGCAGCAATTGTTTTAACACCTATAGCTATAGCAGCAGCAAATGGTCTTGGAATTGACTCCAGGCCACTGGTTTTCACCATTTGTTATGCTGCCTCCGCGAGTTTTATGACACCCATAGGATATAAAACCAATCTCATGGTTTATGGTCCCGGCAAGTACCGGTTTACTGACTATATCAGAGCTGGCGCCCCCCTAAACATCATTTTTTGGATAATCGCTTCTGTTTTAATACCTGTTTTCTGGCCATTCTAAAAGTTTTGTTCATTGTGCCTCCGCCAATAACAGAAGCAACAAAAGAATACCGGGCAAATCCGATAACCCTAGATAATTAGTCTGATTTAGCTTGTTCAAATTGACCAAGCACAATAACTTTTAGAAAGCATTTTGGTAATTAGTGATGCAGGAGTGTTTATGAGTATAGCCATTCTGGGGATTTTTGGATTGATGATCCTCCTTTTGGTGCTCTTAATCCTTGAAATCGTCCCAGTAGATGTCCTGGGGATTGGTCTATTACTAGTGCTTTGGCTTTCCGGCTATGTAGATGCAGAACAGGCAATAGCGGGCTTTAGTAACAAGGCTGTGCTTACTGTTGCTGTAATGTTCGTTTTGAGTCACGCCCTGGTTAAAACAGGGGTCTTGGAAAATCTCGCTCAGTCTTTTATAGCTTTGGAACGCAAAAAAAAGTGGTTAGGAACTGGACTCTTTTTCTTGTCGGTTAGTCTCTTTTCCGGTTTTATTAATAATGTGGCTGCTGTAGCAATATTTATTCCCGTGGCCATGCATATGGCCTCCCAGTCCAGAACCTCACCCTCAAAACTACTGTTGCCGCTTTCTTATGCCGCGATCTATGGCGGAACGATAACGCTCATTGGAACATCAACCAACCTCATCGTCAGTTCGGTGAGTGAATCGCATGGCTTAAGATCTTTTGGAATGTTCGAGTTTTTACCGCTGGGTTTGGTTTTTCTGGTTGTGGGAACACTATACAACCTGCTTGTTTTGCCGCGCATCCTGCCGTCCAGGGCACCCATCAGCACGCTGGTTGGCAAGTACCATATGGCGCGCTATTTAACTGAGTTTCGAATTGATGTAGGCTCTCCGCTTATAGGATCAACCTGTCGCAAGAAGCAATTGAACGAGCTGTATGAAATAACAGTTTTAGCCATTATACGAGAGGGCATGCAAATAACAACGAACGTTGGCAATCTGAGTCTTCAGGCGGGTGATATTTTATTGACTAAAGGTGGTTTGGACAATTTCTTGAAGTTTCATCAACAAGAGAAGGTGCTGGCACTTTCAGACGTCAAGTTAAGCGAAAAAGAATTACAGGCCGGCGATAACGTTTTGGTTGAAGGCTTGGTTAACACGGATTCGTCCCTGGCCGGAAAAACATTAAGCGAACTGGATTTTCGGCGGAAATATCAAGCTTTTGTTTTGGCAATTGGACGTCGTGGCATCACCATCAAAAAAAAGATTGCTCATATCCGGCTCAAGTTTGCAGACACCCTGCTTATGCTCATGCCGATTGATCGAATCTCAGAAATGCGTGATGACCCTGATCTGGTCATTCTGCAGCACCACGAAGTCAACATGCGCAAAAAAAAGATTCGCTGGCTGGCTGTCATTGTGATACCCATTGTGATGATTCTGGCGGCCACCGGGTTGTTGGATATTCTGGCTGCAGCAATGCTGGGTATGTTTATTCTATTGATCACAAAGCACATTTCAACCCGGGAAGCTTATGGCACTATTAACTGGCAAGTTATTATTTTTATTGCGGCTTTCATTCCGTTTGGGGTGGCCATGGAAACCAGCGGTGCAGCGCAGATGATGGGAGAAAGCGTTTCAGTGCTGGCTGAGATGTTTCCAGCCTCACTACGCCCCCATGCCATGCTTTCAATTTTATATTTGATAACCAGTTTGTTCACAGCCATCGTTTCCAATAATGTTGCTGCGATTGTCTTGACCCCTATTGCCATTGCGGCGGCCAATAATCTCGGGGTTGATGCCAGGCCTTTAGTTTTCACCATTTGCTATGCAGCCTCAGCCAGCTTTATGACGCCTATTGGATACCAAACCAATCTTATGGTTTACGGTCCCGGAAAATACCGTTTCGTGGATTTCATTAAAGCCGGTGCACCTTTAAATTTGATTTTTTGGATCATCGCTTCTGTTCTGACACCGGTTTTCTGGCCATTTCATTAAAGGCGGTTTCCCGTTAATAGGATTAAGACCACAGAAAGAAACGGTTATTTTAAGAGTGTCATACGCCTGACAAGCATCACATTCTCAGACCTCAGTCGAAGTAGATAAACGCCTGCCGCAAGGTCGGGTGCATTCCAGGATATTTGATGTTCACCTGCAGGAAATTGTCCTTTAGTCAGCGTGCTGACTTCTCGACCCTCAATATCATATATACTTAACCAAACCATTGTCGGTTCAGAGAGAGAAAAGCGTATCACTGTGCTGGGATTGAAGGGGTTGGGAAAGTTTTGAAAGAGTGTCATCTGATCAGGAATAATTAACTGCTCTTCCCCATCCACAGCAAGAGATGCGGTCTGTTCAGGAAAAAGTGTATATCCAATTCCCCCCTTATCAAACCAGGAGTGGGAAAGTGACGATTTATTATATTTGTAGGCATAACCATTTTGTCGTGCCGGGTCATGAACAAGAGGATTACCCAGCGAGTCAAAACCTGCTAACATCATGAGATGACCAGAATATAGAGGTGGACCAACAGACATCACAACCCGACCGCCTGTAGCCAAAGTATCATAGGCTTGGCTCCATGTCCGAAATCGCGTAACTGCTCCA
This sequence comes from Fidelibacterota bacterium, assembly GCA_030596225.1. GTDB lineage: Bacteria > Fidelibacterota > UBA8477 > UBA8477 > JABMPR01 > JABMPR01. Next base: position 8,909 of record JAUVKO010000014.1, on the reverse strand, counting down.
TCCATATAGTATTCAGCGGCATTCTGTATTGCCCGCGGCCAGATTCCAAAGAGGTTCCAGTAATCATCATAATTATCTACGGCAAAAGTATAGGGGTCAACTTTGATATCACAGCTGCGAATTGCCATTACAGTTGAGGCCGGAGAACAAATACTACCACCAATAACTGGATCTACGCTGTATTGATAGACAAAAGAAGTCGGATTAAACACCTCTGATGGATTGTCATTCAGGATATTTGTGTAATTCAAACTATTTGTGGTCCGTTCATCGCTGGAAAAAAAACTTAACTTATCGATTGTCGGTGAAGGATGACTGGCGGCCTGACGTTTTACATCAACCCGCCACTGCCAGACCGTATGAAAATCATCCAGAACTACGTAGTCATAATCAATCTCGCCTGCCGCATAGGAGGTAGAGCCATAGGATGTCCAGATATAATTTTTCCAGTATCCAACTGTAAGCCAGGGTGACCAACCTGTTCCATATTTAAAGCGCATTGACACCTTAAACCCACTGTTGTCATGATTGACAGTTCCATTCCATGAGGGTAAACCACGATCAAAAGGTGACGGCAGTGTGTCTGGAGTTAAAGTGAAAGATCCAGAAATGGCGCCCTCTACCAGCTGTAGGGTCGCTCCATCATTGCTGAGCTCCATGTTGCTATTACTGCTGATTCGTCTCCACATTTCGTCGGTTCGGGCCACTTTGTGTTGATCGGGATAGTCCGCTTGCAGGAGGGAGATAAGAGCAAAAAATACTATTAACAGGTTCTTCATGAGATACATCCTTACACTCGTTAACGTTAATCCGTTAGAGCTGTCTTTTTTCAGTTGAACATGGCAACAGACAATTTATAAATAGATTTTGGTCTTTGAAACCGAGATATGTTATTGTGATAATCTAGCGATAGTGAAATTCAAGATGAAGAAAGATTTCATCTCCCACCCGCTTACTGTCCAAAACGCGGAGTTGGGGCGGATTTATAAGTGTTTTCCCGCCCAAAAGTTCAGGCGCCTGTTTCTGACCAATAATTGTAGAGCTTAGCGTCAAAAACAATTCCTGTAGAACTTGAGCTTCAATGAACTGATGAAGAATTTGCCCACCGCCTTCAAGCAACAGGGATTTCAAGCCACAATTTTCGACATACCGAAGGATGAAAGGGATCTGTTGAACGCCAGCCGGAGTTAAGACAATATTAATACGGTCAGGGAAATAAGGTTTATTATTAATTGCTTTAATTGAACTGCAAAAAATAGTGAGGGGTATGTCTTGATCAAGGAAAAGGGATGTATTCGAATCCAGATCGAGACTTCGAGTCAAAATAAAATGATGCGATTTTCGTTTTTCATCATGTCCCCGATGCACTTTAGGCCACGCCCTAAAAGTAGCAGCTCCAAATAGAATTCCATCCGCCTCGTCACGCAAAGACTTAAGATGATCCATATCATATTCTGATGTAATGGCTACAAAACGGTCGGTGTTGGCAGGACCGATCTTCCCATCCAGGGAGCTGGCCATACAGGCAAAGACTCGCATTAACTAAAATTCTCCATAGTGTGAAAATAGACGAGAGGTCTTTTTTACCAAGGATATCCTTCTAGCATAGAAAAACGAGAATTTGGTCATCGCTTGAAAATTGCTATTGAATGACTGCCACTAGCTTCACATCTAATTATAATCACTTGTAACCATTAATAATCTCTGCGAGAGAAAAACGAGGCCAAAACATGAGTGCTTTTTCAACATGTGATTTGCAATTGAGACAACATGGTGTACTTTCTTGTTTCATGAAGTATTTAATCTCCATTCTGATAATCTTGATCTTCCTAGTTGCTTGCGAGTTATTCACACCGCGTGATTCTGAACCACCAATTGATACTTCTGATCCCTATGCCTGGAAGCCGCCCACTTCACCGGAGATGGTTCTGGAAAACCTTTCCAGCGCCTTTCCGGCCCACAAGTTGAATTATCACCTTGATGTACTTAGCAACAATCCCGAGACAGGGACCGTCTTCGTTTTTTATCCTGACGAAGGCGTTGCAGCAAGTTTACAACCAGGGTGGGGTTACATGGAAGAGGAAAGTTTTATAACAAAATTGTTTCAGTCTCTGAATAAAACAGGCCTTCAGCGCCTGGAGTGGCAAGACGAGTTATTGTCGCCTTTCGAAGATCGCTATGAAGTCATAGCTGACTATGAACTGACTTTGTCGTACATCGAAAGCCAGACACACTTGCCTAGTCAACTCACAGGGCAAGCCACCCTGACAATTGTGCAAAATGCAGATTTACTCTATGAGATCACCACCTGGAAAGATTTTAAATCAGATACCCTGCCCTGCTGGAGCGACCTGAAAGCCGAGGTACAATAATACGTGAAACGGTTTCAGTTAGCAGCACTTATTCTAGGAATTACCACCATGTTTTTGCTTGGGTGCTGGAATCCCTTTGCTCCTTCAGAGGGACTGCTGGAGGGTGGCAACACCTTAACGCTGACTGAGCAATATTCACCGGATGAAGTTCTTCAAAATTTTCGCTATGCTTATATTTATCGGGACAGCATGGTTTACAGTAAGCTTTTTGACACAAGCTTTGTCTTTGTTTATTACGATCCTGATATAGGAGGTTCAGGCGGTTATAATTACTGGGGCCTGGATACTGAACTTCGCACGACGGGACGACTCTTTCGTACGTTTGACCATTTTACACTGGTCTGGAATGCCACCATCGCAGAAGATACTGCCCAAAGTGGTAAAATCAGCCTGACCAAAACCTTTGATCTATCTATTAGTGGAGATTTTTTCCTTTCCGGAAATGCAGTTTTTGATTTTTTAAAGGACACAAGCAATAACACTTGGCATATAACCCGCTGGCAGGATGAATCGTTTTTTTAATTGAAAAAGCTAAAAACGATAATATGATTGACGGCTGTATTTTGACTTTATGGCAAGGTAAACGGACCTGTTATGATTGTTTTAAATAAAGTATTCCACTTCTGTGCTGCACATCAATACGGCAATCCCGCCCTAAGTGATGAAGAGAATCTGACCGCATTTGGCAAGGATTTACAGGTTCATGGTCATAACTATGAGCTGACGGTATCTGTTACAGGGGCAGTAGACCCAAAAACCGGATTTCTGGTAGATCTGGGGCATCTCAAGGAAGTTGTCAACGAACATGTGATTCACCAATTGGACCACTCACAAATCGAGATAGATATCCCCTGGTTTGTGGGTAAGCAGCCCTCAACAGAAAACATTGTCGTATGGATTTGGGATCAGATAGCAGCAAATTTAAACAGTGGCAGCTTGCACCAGATTCGATTACAAGAAACCCCAACGATCTATACGGACTATTTTGGCCCTCAATAACGATCCTTTTTACCTTGGTGTGCATTATCTTTCACGCTATCTACCGATTGATCCCTTGGCTGATGTTAGGGAAGTAAAACCGTCCCCTGGACAGGAGAAATAATGAAAGACTTAAGCAAAGTTGAAGATATAACCCGTCAACTATTAACAGAAATTGGAGAAGATCCGGAACGAAAGGGTCTGGTCCGAACTCCCCATCGGGTAGCCAAGGCCTGGAAGTTCATTTCCAAAGGCTATGAACAAAATCTGCAAGACGTCCTGAATGATGCGATCTTTGAAGACGAATGCTCTGAGATGGTAGTGGTCAGGGATATTGAATTCTTTAGTATGTGTGAACACCACCTGTTACCCTTTTTTGGAAAGGCACATGTAGCTTACATCCCCAGGGGAAAAGTGATTGGCCTATCAAAGATTCCACGCATTTTAGAAATGTATTCCCGGCGCCTTCAGATTCAGGAACGCATCACCCACCAGGTGGCAGAAGCGCTGAATAATCTACTGGACCCTGCCGGTGTCGCTGTTGTATTGGAAGGACGCCATCTCTGTATGCAAATGCGTGGCGTGGAAAAGCAAAATTCATTTGCCACGACCTCGGCCATGCTGGGAGAATTTCATGATGAAGCGGAAACACGGGCTGAATTCCTAAGTATAATAAGTTTGAGAAATTTATAGCCGAACGACATCGAATAATCAAGAAAGAGACACTATGCCCGAAAACCTAAAAAAATTATTCGAGGACCATTTTAGGGAAGAGGTGAAAAAGCTTAGCCCTCTTGCTGCCCACGGATCGAACAGAGAGTATTTTCGCATTACCAGTGCATCCCGTTCAGTTATCGGAGCAAAGAATCAGGACCGGCTGGAAAACGAAGCTTTTATAGCTTTTTCCAGACACTTCAAAAGCAAAGGTCTTTCTGTTCCTGAGATCTATTCCGAAGATTTGGACAAGCAAATATACCTGCAACAGGATCTTGGGGACGTAACACTCTTCGATCATCTTTTGAAATCACGGGATGAAAGTAAAGGTTTTCCTGACAAGCTGATCAAAACCTATGAGCAGGTGGTAGAGCGGCTTCCGGAGTTTCAGATCAACGGTGGGGCTGATTTGGATTATCGTAAATCATATCCACACCACAGCTTTGATCGGCAATCAATGATGTGGGATTTGAATTATTTTAAATATTACTTTTTGAAACTGGCTCATATTCAATTTAACGAGCAGCAACTGGAAAAGGATTTCAGAACATTTACTGACTTTCTCCTGCAGGCAGACGGATCTCATTTTCTTTATCGTGATTTTCAATCCCGTAACATAATGCTCATGGATAACCAGCCCTGGTTTATTGATTATCAAGGCGGTCGACAAGGAGCCCTGCAATACGATATTGCGTCCCTTTTGTTTGATGCCAAGGCTGATCTGCCATTTGAAGTACGAGAACATCTTCTGGACCACTACCTGAATGCTGTTGGAAAATTAATTCCCATCGACCGGGAGGCTTTTACTAAACACTATTACGCGTTTGTCTATATTCGCATTATGCAAGCCATGGGTGCTTATGGCTATCGCGGTTTCTATGAACGCAAAACCCACTTTCTGCAAAGTATTCCCTACGCTATTCGCAACCTGGAATATTTAGTTCGCAAGGTGGATTTACCCATTGACATACCTGTGATGATGGATGTTTTTCAGCAATTGATCCGCTCTTCCGCTTTGCGTGAATTTGGGAAAGCGAATCTACGTTTGAAGGTACGAATATCCAGTTTTTCGTATAAGCATGGCGTTCCCGTTGATGACCGGGGTCATGGTGGGGGTTTTGTTTTTGATTGCCGCTTTCTGCCAAATCCCGGTCGTGAAATCGCCTATAAGAAATTGTCGGCAAATGATCAGGAGGTTATGGACTGGTTTGCTGATAAGCCTGACATGGATCGCTGGTTAAAACGAATTTACTCTATGGTTGATACTGCTGTAACTAGTTATGAGGAGCAAAACTTTACAGATCTCATGGTGGCCTTTGGCTGTACGGGCGGCCAGCATCGCTCGGTACATTCTGCTAATCGTCTAGCTGCGCATCTTGAAGAAACCCATGATATCGACGTGGTATTACACCACCGAGAGCTGGAAGCTTAAATCGCGATGTGTGTGGTAATTTAGATATGAAAGCCATGCTCTTTGCTGCCGGAAGAGGAACCCGGCTACAGCCCCTAACCAGTCAACTCCCAAAATGTCTGGTTAAAGCGGGAAACAAAACCCTGCTTGAACACAATATTATGTTATTGAAAAAGGCTGGTGTGGATTCACTTGTGATCAATGTCCATCACCTGGCACAGCAAGTCATCGATTTTGTGGATGCACATGATTTTGAGATGGACATCCAAATCTCGGTTGAGGAAGAACTTCTGGAAACTGGAGGGGGATTGCTCTTTGCAGCGAATCATTTTCGGGGAGAAGAAGCATTTTTCGTGAGCAATAGTGATATCTACACAAACCTGGACCTGGGTGCTCTGCTGGCAAATCACTTGGATAAGAAGAGTCTGGCAACCATAGCTGTTGCTGATCGCGAGACATCACGCTATTTGAGATTCAATTCAAAACGATTACTCTGTGGTTGGGAAAACCGTAGAACCAAAGAAGAGATATCCTGGAATAACGACTCATTTCAAACTCACGCCTTTAATGGAATACAGGTGCTGTCACCAAAGATATTTGACTACATGAAAGACTTTGATCGTTCCTTTTCAACCATCCCGGTCTATTTGAAAGCTGCAAAAGCAGGTGCACGCATTACTGCTTATACTATGGATGATGCCTATTGGATTGATATTGGCACCCCGGAGAAGCTTGAAGAACTAAGATTGCATTTAAGTAAAACAAAAGGCGATGATTAAAATCGTCGCCTGATGGAATAGCACAAAGGATTTATCATGACATCAGCACACTATGATGTAGCTATCATCGGAGGGGGTCCCGGCGGATACGTTGCCGCTATTCGGGCTGCCCAACTAGGCAAGAAAACGGTGCTTATTGAACGTGCTGCGCTGGGTGGTATTTGTCTTAACTGGGGCTGTATCCCAACTAAAGCATTATTAAAAAGTGCGGAAGTGTTACGGACCGCTCAAAAAGCTAAGAAATATGGTGTAAGTGTTAATAGTGTTAAGGTGAACTTTCCGTCAGTGATCAGTCGTTCACGGCAGGTGGCAGAAGCCCTGTCAAAAGGCATTGGCTTTCTGATGAAAAAGAATGCAGTGACGGTTATTAATGGAACAGCCAAACTAATAGGTGACAAGCAAATTCAGGTGGATGAAAATACAAATATTAGTGCTGAAAACATCATCATCGCTACAGGTGCTCGACCTCGACCTCTTTCCGGAAATCCATTTAATGGAAAAACAATAATATCCTCTAAAGAGGCCATGAGTCTAGACACTATCCCAGAAAAACTTGTTGTTGTTGGCGCAGGCGCTATTGGTGTGGAATTCGCAGATTTCTATGCCGCAATGGGCAGCCAGGTGACACTTGTTGAAATGTTGCCACAGCTACTCCCTGTAGAAGATGAAGAGGTTTCAGCAGAACTTCAGAAAATGTTCAAACGCAAAAAGATAAAGATACTTCTAGAAACAAGCGTGGATCAAATTTCTGCATCAAATGAACATGCTGTAGCCATGGTGAAAGACAAAACAGGTAATGTGCTGGAACTGGATGCAGACAAGGTTCTGGTTGCCATCGGAGTTCAGGGAAATGTAGAAGACCTGGGGTTGGAAACAGCGGGGGTCACCCTTGAAAAAGGCTGGATCAAGACCAATGATTATATGCAAACCAGCGCTCAAGGGATTTATGCTATTGGTGATGTTGCCGGTCCGCCCTGGCTTGCTCATGTTGCCTTCCATGAGGGGATTACGGCGATAGAACATCTTGCCGGTCTGGATATCAAACCCATGTATTATGATAACGTGCCCGGTTGCACCTACTGCACACCACAGGTTGCTTCAATTGGACTAACTGAAAAAGAAGCCATAGAAGCTGGCTATAAACTTAAGATTGGAAAATTTCCTTATCGAGGCTCAGGGAAGGCCATGGCCGTTGGTGAGACAGATGGGTTTACAAAACTGATCTATGATGCCCAGAACGGTGAACTTTTAGGTGCCCACATCATAGGCGCAGAAGCGACTGAACTTATTGGGGAAATTGGGATTGCCCGTGCCTTGGAGGCAACTCATGAAGTTGTTCTGGAAACTATCCATGCCCATCCGACCCTTTCTGAGATGATCATGGAAGCATCCGGCTTAGCTCTGGGAAAAGGTATACATCTTTAATCGCTGATACAAAAGATTGAATGGCAACCTATCCCATTAAAACGGGAAGATATACAATATATTGACTGATTTTCGAAGATACTCCCGATATATAGATATTATCAGGCTTTCTGAATAACTTGTAATGAATTTTCGCGTGTTAAATCGAATCGGTTTCGCTGGCAGAAGTGGCTTGGTCTTGGACCTCCCCTCCGTTAGAATGAATGTGAAAAAAGCATGAAATACTTATTCCCAGATATTGACACCCCGCTTCAATTCAATGATCAGGATACAATACTACCGGAAATCATTTGCCGAAAACTGGAGGTTCTATTCTAAAGTTCTATGGCAGATCTGTGCATAATTAATAAAGGTCTTATCCCATATAAGATCGCATTGGAATTCCAGCGCAAGATACACGCCAGTCGACTAGCTGGTGATATCCCTGACACCCTGATCATGTTAGAACACCCTCCAGTCTACACCTTTGGTAAAAATGCAAACCAAAACAATCTACTTAACCCCCGGGATGCAGAGGTTATTCAAAGCGATCGCGGTGGAGACATCACCTGGCATGGACCGGGACAGTTGGTTGGGTATCCCATTATCAATCTGGAAGATCACCGAAAGAGCGCTAGTTGGTATATGCATAATTTGGAAGAGGTTATTATCCGCACTCTGCAGCATTTTGATATTGTTGGAGTCCGTATTCCGGGCATGACTGGTGTTTGGGTGGGCAATCAAAAAGTCTGTGCCCTGGGGGTGCGTTTGTCGCGCTGGGTCACCATGCATGGATTTGCCCTGAATGTGAGACCGAATATGTCATATTTTGACGGTATGATACCATGCGGTATCAAAGGCAGGGGCGCAGTAAGCATGAATGAACTACTGGATATTGAAATCCAGGTTGATGATGTAAGATCCCACTTAATTCAAGCTTTTCAAGCGGTTTTTGAATTCGATAATATCATAGATTGTTAAGGAAAGCATTGCATGTCAACAACCTGGAAAAAGTCATCACAAACCTGGAATCTTTCAGCTTGTAACCCCGCTTGATTCTATACTACAGGCTTTTCAGCATACAGGGTAATGCTAAACAGGCCGGCTCCACCGGCTTTCCAGGCGCTCCACTCTTCCGGTGTGATATAATCCAACACCAATGATTCAGGTATATCAATGTGACGTTTCTGGCGAATTTCTAAATTATTAAAACCTGCTATCCTGACTAAGTTAAGATACTCTTCTTCTGGA
>JAUVKO010000048.1 GCA_030596225.1 Fidelibacterota bacterium | reverse complement strand
TGTGGCAATTATCGTGTGCGCTAAAGCCCGGACCCAAGCCAATAACCAGGTCTGCCCACGGTCTATAATCTTTCTCATAGTGCTTGATCATTCGAGCATCTACAAATATTGATGGTGACAAACTGCGTATACGGTCTGGATTGTCTTCAAACACAGGTATATATCCCCATGAAGTAGTTTGAGGAAGTTCAAAATCATTACCCCTTTTTGCAATAACACCATCAACTTCAGTGGTGCCGTATATTATTGCATCGCTAAATGTGACAGGCCTGCGAATAGCTAAGGGAGGGGAAATCTCAGACATAAAGACCGAGAAACCGACTCTGTGAAGTAGATGAGCCACACCACTACCCAGTTCACCGGCACCCCTTATCCAAACAAGTGACTTAGCAAACATAATCAGACTCCATATAATTGTCCATATCCAAACTGACACCCTTATCAGATACATCGATAAATAAGGTCTCCTGGTGGAATGTATCAATGATCTGGCGACCGCCAATATCACCTCGTATCTCCATGAACTGTGTAACCAGTTCAGTTGAAAAGAAAGTCGGGTGCCCGGGTATATTTTGAAATTGAGGTACCAGGATTAATGGCTTTTCCTGCCCCAATTTATCAATTAGAAAACCAATGGTGTTTGGTTGAATAAAAGGTTTATCGCCGGGACAAAAACACCAGTAGTCATAGGAATTACCGGCCGCATTGATGCCAGTGATCACTGAACTGGCAAGACCAGTATGGAATTGTGGGTTGTATTCATAGCTTATTCTGTTGCCAAAGCGTTTTTCCAGAACTTGTTGAGTCAGCTCGCTTTGATAGCCTAGGATGACATAGGTATCCAGACTAAAATCAGAAAAAGAATCTATAGTGCGTTCAATGACTGTTCGATCCTCAAGTGTCTCTAAAAGTTTATTGGGAGGAAAGCGTGTAGAGCGACCCGCTGCTGTGATGATCAAAGCCAGGTTCAACATCAATAGACCTGCTCTAGAGTTCTCTGCTTAAGACTCCCCTGGAAGACGGGAGTGTTGCTTATGCGGGAAATTGCCTGAGCGAGCTTCAGAGCCTCCTTTGGATGAGCATCAGCCTTGTTTACAAAAAATGCAGGTTCAACACCGGAAGGTACTTTTTGAAGATAGCCGTATTGGCTGGTGAGCACTTTGGCAATAAAAGCCGGATCCAGTTCAAAGTTGGCGTTAACCTCCCAAAGTTCACGAAAAAGTTCCGGTCGATGAACCAACTTCCCATCAATTTTTGCTCCGACTGCATCAGCACCAACCACAATAATGACATGTGTAGAATAGTTTGGGATCATTGGGTCAAAAGGCTGGTGGGCTTTGATAGGGCGCTTTTTAGCACCATCGCACTCAAAGATGATAAGATTTGACTCATGATACAGCTTGCGTAGCTGGTCTTCATTTACACCCAATAATTTTTGTTCATGCTCGACTTCACCCATGATATACAACGGATTTTCTTTAAATAGTGCCGGTCGGTTTTCTTCAGACTCGAATTCAGGGTAAAAATGAACCGGGTGATCCTCAGAGATTCCAGCTTTTGTGAGAGAAGATAAGATCACGTGGGAATGCTGTTCGGCCAACTCGTTACCCAGGGTGTGAAGCAAAGCAGTTTTTCCACCACCACCTAATATTCCAACGCAAGCCTTGTAAGCATCGCTTGATGTTTTGAATAAGATTTTAGAAAAGTTCATCGTTAAATATAATCAGAATATACTAAGCGTGGATTCGAATCCTCGCCTAGAAATAAAGGACCGCAAAATTTTGGTATAGGGCTAAATATGCACAACGATCTTGCCACTGCTTTTACGTGATTCCATCAAGGCATGGGCTACAGCCATTTCCTCAAATTTAAATTCATGGCCAACAACTGGCCTTAGTCCATATTTGCTAGTGAAGTTCGTGAGATCGTTCCATACCCGGCTCATTCTTTTGGTGTCCTTAAGAAGATATCCTAAATGGCTGGCCCCAACCATTTGAGAACCCGTAGCCATAGCATCAATTTTGACCCGTGGAATCGCTTTCCAGGTTTTCCACCATGACAGAGGGTTAAGTTTATTAAGGTTTAAACTGGCAAACCCGATGACTACCAAACGACCAAAGGGATTAAGTAGTGCCAAACTCTTTTGAAAGACCTCACCACCGACAACCTCCAAAACCACATCTACTCCCTGCCCAGCAGTTGTTTTACGAATGAAATCAGTGAAATCTGTCGTTTCATAATTGATAGCATGATCAGCGCCAAGAGATCGGATCAAGTCTAACTTGTTATCCTTGCTGGCTGTTCCGAATATTTCACAGCCATGTGCCTTGGCCAGTATTACGGCCGCTGTTCCAACTCCTCCAGCAGCAGCTTGAATGAGAACCCTGTCCGAAGAGCGTAGCCGGCATACTTCTACCAACGCCACCCAAGCAGTCATGAACTGGATTGCATAAGCAGCATTTTCGGCAGGTGAAAAGGATTCAAACGCCGGTAATATCTGTGCCGAGGGAACCACCACTTGCTCAGCGTAGCAACCATACTGACCAATTGCGATAACCGACATTCCGAGCTGCAGACCTTGTACATCTTCTGCGATTTCTTCGATAATACCAAAGGCTTCCATGCCTGGGATGTAAGGCCGTTTCGATGCCCAGCCGTACAAACCCTTACGGCTCTGGATTTCAGCATAGTTTAATCCAATACTCTGAACCCTGACTCGGACCTCTCCAAGACCAACACTAGGTTGCTCTAGCTCTGAGATCTTCAACACTCCAACATCACCAGTTTTCTTTAAAACATATGCTCTCATTTAAATTCCTTTATTGACGAATTCGCAAAAAGTAACTGAGAAACAATGAAAAACAACCTAACATCATTATTAACAACCACATACGATATGATGCACTATATTCATAAATATCAACACTTTGCGACTCTGCGTCCTCTGCCTGCCCGCACGAAGTTATACGCAGGCGGGCGAGAGGGACTTTTTACGGTGGCATCAAGATTGAAAAACAGAAAAATCTTTTGAATTCATATAGACTCTTTTGAAGTACAATTGATATTACAAACCCATAACTTGTCAAAGTGTAGCTGAAAGCGATGTCCTGAGTTTATCGAAGAGTGGAGACGGAAACTCATAAACTCATCAACTCCTAACTAGGGAAGAAGATGTTTCACAAGACCCGACATATAGCAATGCTAAGCTTTAGGTGCTGATGCCCTTTTAAGCTTTTTAGAACACTCTGCGTTCTCCGCGTACTCTGTGGTTAATTAAAGTAGATGTTTCACTGAAGCCAGAACCGTGTATTTTTCAAGCATGAGCAGTGCTAGAATCCAACTTAAGAACTTCAGCCAGGCTGAACTGGAAGACTGGGTGCAGACCCAGGGGCATAAACCCTTCCGGGGAAGGCAGATCTTTCAGTGGTTGTGGCAAAAAGGAATTCAAGAATTCTCAGAAATGACTAATTTGCCCAAGTCATTCGTTGAAGAACTGGTGAAAAAATGCGACCTGAAATTATCATCAGTGCATCAGGTTCAAACTTCGCGAACTCAAGAGACCTCAAAATTTCTCATTCGTCTGAATGATGGAATATTCGTCGAAACCGTTCTTATCCCCGAAGGCAAAAGAGTCACAGTATGTCTATCTTCTCAAGTAGGCTGCGCTCTAGATTGTGACTTTTGTGCAACCGGAAAAATGGGCTTATTGCGTAATTTGACCAGTGGAGAGATCGCTGACCAACTCCTGCATGTTCGACGATTCAGCGAACAGCCCATTACCAATATTGTATTTATGGGGATGGGCGAACCCTTTCACAACTATGATCAGGTCATTAAAGCGGCTGACATTCTTAATGCTGAATTGGGCTTTGCCCACGGTGCCCGTAAGATCACTATCTCAACCAGCGGACTGGTTCCCCAGATCAGACGCTTCGCAGATGAAGGTCATAGATATAAATTGGCTGTCAGTCTCAATGCCAGTCAGGATTCCAGCCGTTCAACACTTATGCCAATCAATAAAAAATGGAATATTGCTGAATTGATAAAGGCTTGTCAATACTATACCAGGGCCTCCAGTAATATGCTAACCTTTGAATATGTGATAATGGATGGGATTAATGATAATCTGGGTGATGCCAGACGGCTTATGAAAATTGCCGGGCAAGTATTTTGTAAGGTAAATGTGATCCCCTATAACGAAGTCGTGGATGAATATGTTAGACCCTCCAAAAAGCGGGTTGAAGCTTTCGTGGAAGCGCTTCAAGGAGCCCGATTCGGTGTCACAGTGCGTTGGAGCCAGGGCGATGATATTGATGCTGCCTGTGGTCAGCTTAGTACAATAGCTCAGGAAGTAATTGGACGCTGAGCTTATATCATTCTGAGTGTCACACCGAGCGTTATCCTGAGCGGAGTCGAATGACGAGGTGCGAAGAACATGGGGTCAATGATGGGTTAAAATGTAATGGGTTTTTCGACATTTCGACAGGCTCAATGTCCGGTAACATGCCTGGGGAAACTGATAAAAGTGAATCTAAGGATACTGCATGCATAAAATAATTGAAGAGGCGGTAGCAAAAATATATACAATGGGAGATTTCAAGGCCAAGATCGCCCTGGTGTTGGGTTCAGGACTAGGAAATTTTGTAGAGACCCTTGATAAAACGACGCGTATAGCTTTTGCAGAGATACCCGGTTTTCCAGTATCTACGGTAGAAGGTCATTTCGGGGAATTGGTGCATGGCTATTTGGGTGATGTTCCGGTGCTGGTCAACTCCGGCCGGGTGCATTTCTATGAAGGGTATTCCCTGGAGCAGGTTGTTTTCCCCATTCATATCTTACGTGCTCTGGGGGCTGAAACGATTATCCTGACTAATGCTGCCGGCAGTATCCGTAAAGATTATGTCCCCGGTGATCTCATGTTGATCACTCGTTTTCTCAATCAAACCGGACGTTCTGTTTACCCGGGTGGAAATGAACCAAAAAATGTATTTGAGTCCGAAATGTTAAAACAGGTTGTACGAATTGCCAGTCAGGCATCTATCCCGCTGAAATTAGGCTCCTATGTCGGATTAAATGGCCCTTCATATGAAACACCGGCAGAGATCCGATTTCTCAGATCAAAAAATGCTGATGCCGTCGGAATGTCCACGATTCATGAAGGTATGGCTGCCTTTCAGCTGGGTATGCGGGTGCTTGGGATCAGTTGTCTTACCAATTATGCAGCAGGTATTTTGGATCAACCACTGAACCATGCAGAAGTTATCGAAACCGGTCAACGTGTTCGTGAAGATTTTTCCAGACTTCTCAGTGTATTAGTCCAAGCACTGGCTTTATAGATCGATATCATAAGTCCTTCAAACAAAGGGCTTTTTCCCGTCCGAAAACATTCGGAGATTCCCTAAAAAAATGACGACATATCATTCTGATATAGCACTATATCAGAATGATGCTAACTTAAGCCGTTATTGACCATTACAGTATGTGAATAGAAGGCATATAAAGTGAAAATTATCAGCTATTTACCATTGTTCCGTTTCATTGTGGCATGGCAATTGTCCTTGTGAAGAACAGATGAATTGGATAAAAACAATGAAAACGGAAAACGATAGATTAGAAAGGAAACCGAAAATGATTAAGACAACAGATCATCCAACTGGTTGGAGCACGATTTCAGGAGCGATAATCGCCTTTGCAAATATTGGAGCATTGGTAAGTGTGATTGTGTTAGCAGTATCTCTCTTGATTGCAACCCCAACATTTGCTCAAGATGCAAATAAATCCAAAGTCACTGTCGAATTAGCAGAAGTGGAGCAAGAGCTAAACGAAGTAGCCAAAGAAGTTCAGATGGCGCTGGATGAGATCGGAATTGAAACCGGAATAAAGATTCATATCGATGAAGATGAAGATGGATCACGCCCCAAACTGGGTGTTTATCTCAGTGATATGGATTTTGAAGATGCTTACAAAATGCGTTATCCTTATGCTTATGGTGTATTGGTGAATGGGACGGTGAATAACGGTAATGCCGACAAGGCTGGTATCATCGAGGATGATATCATCATGTATTTTGATGGGACAAAAGTGCTCTATGAAGATCATCTGGTGCGTTTGATCAGGAGCAAGCATTATGGTGATGCAGTGCAAGTTGTTTTCTATCGCGATGAGGCTATGGATTCAACTTTGGTTACTTTTGCAGTGCCAGAGAAGAAAGATAAAGAAAAACAATTATCCTTGGTTGAGGAAGATAAAAAAGCTAAAAAACGTCGTAACTCCCGTGGCTATGGTGGTGGTGGCTTTACCCCCATGCTGGTACAAGATTCGTTTAATGATGTTGGAGAACTCATGAAGGAGCTAGGACTTTCAAAAACTCCTTTCCAAGCTGATGGTATCATACTCTTGGGTGGTTCAGGTCAGGGTTACATCGGTAATGGCTGGTTTCTTGGTGGCTTCGGTAACGGTGGTGGGCTAGCTAGAACAGTATCTATCCCAGATGGAGCAAAAACAATTGAGCGAAAAATTGATTTTTCAATGGGTTTTGGCGGTCTGACTATTGAAAAACGCCTCGCTCCCTTTTCATTCGCTACTATAGGTACCGGTGTTGGAATTGGTGGTGGTGGCATCAGTCTAGGTGTAACTCAAAAAGATGGTCAATTCTCATGGGACAGTCTCGGAACCGAACTCCTTAACACCAAAACGACTTCTGTGAATTTTTCAAAGAAATATGCCATTGTCCACCCAAGAGTTAATATAATGCTCAAGCTCACATCGTGGATGCGCCTTAAAGCTGAGTACGGATACCTATATGGTTATTCCTTCACTGATGGCTGGAATACAACTCTGGGTGACGTAGGTGTCGACGTTAAAAAAGATACTTATGAACTAGTTAATAGTCCAACTACAAAACTGAATGCACCAAGTATTTCACTCGGACTATGGTTCGGCTTCTAAGCTGAAGCACTCTTAATATTTCATACTGCCGGTGTCTTTCTGATATCGGCAGTATGAATTTATTCAATTAGAATAGATATAGATCAAAAGGAAACAATTTGAGTTTTAATGTGATCCTCAAATAAAATTTAATCTAAAACGGGCGACATCAAACCATGACACTCACGATGTACCTCAACAAAATAAAGTGGATAGCATAGCCAGTGCTGCAGTTCCTTGCTGATAAGCTGGGCACTGGAGCCCTTTTTGTTTCTCAATTGCTGCTCACGGCCGTGGTTGGAACAGAGCCAACCTTTCAGGATGTTCGTCTGGAAGTGAGTGGTGATCGTTTGTTCTGTTCAGGACAACTCGTTGAAAGTTTTACTCCGGATCTGGATCTTTTACTTCAATCAGGTGATACAGTAATTATTCATTTTGAAGTCGATCTGGTCAATGCGACGAATGATTCAGTAGTCGCAATTGCTGACTGGGAACATCATTTTCAATACTCCCTTCTCGAAGATGATTACACGGTTTACCGTAGTGAGCATGACAAAACCATATTCATTAATGATTTTACACAGGCCAAGGAAGAGTGGGTCAAGATCGAGAATGCCCTTTTCTGTCGAATGCGGGTGATGCAGGATGATCAACACTACTTCCTTAGGATATCAGCTTTCATGGAAGAAATGGAAATGCCTGGTATCACCAACAGGATTAATCTAATGTCTTTCTGGAAGCGCATTCGACCGGTTCATATTTCCGAAACATTTGAAAAAAGGCAACTTGTTTTATGAGTTTGAAAATGCCTTCCTTTAGAATACAAATCATGATATTGGTTGCTTCGGTGACATTGATCGCAGCAATGCTTATGCGGGAGTTTTTTATTAGCAATCTGATTTCATATCAAGACCAGATCACAGATCTATCTACCAAGAAAAAGGTGCGTGAACTCTACAGAAATTATAGTGTCACCCTGGACTCCAGTCAGGTGGACAACTTCAGCCTTGAGATTGAGAACGTATTGCGGGATTTACACAAAATTGAAATAGCGGGTGACTTTTACAGTCGCGATATCAAGCGTTATTCTATTGGAATCGTATTGTTTATGGTGATTCTGACCGGGAGTCTCTTTCTTCTGATATTCATGATCATCACGCGCCCCCTGACCCGTTTGCTTACGGCGACTGAACAATTGAAGAGTGGGGATTTTGAGACTCAGGTCAAGGAAAGCCCCTATTCACCCCTGAACGATCTCATTGTCGCATTCAATAATATGGTTAGTGAACTAAATCAGAACCGTGAACGATTGATAGAAGCTGAAAAACAGACCATTTGGCAGGAGATGGCTCGGGCAATGGCTCATGAGATTAAAAATCCCCTAACCCCTATCCGCCTGGCAGCACAGCGTCTGGAAGCTAAGCATTATGAAGATGCTGAGAATCTGTCAGAGGTTTTGGAAAAATCCATGCGAGTGATCAATGAAGAGGTCAATAATTTGCAGTCATTAGTGACTGCCTTTTCCGGGTTCGCCAAAATGCCTGAAGCCAAACTTGAGTACTATGATCTTAATCGGCAATTGAATGATATCAGTGATCAATACTCAGATGATGCCCGGATCGAATTGGATCTGGATCAGAACTTGAAGGAAATTCACGCTGATACCATGCAAATGAAACAGGTGCTGGTCAATTTGATCCAGAATGCCATCCAGGCTTGTTCAGGCGAACCTCATATTGGTCTTTCAACCCGTGTTCGGGATCGGGTTTGTGTAATTAGGATCACCGACCATGGTCCAGGAATATCTGAAGCAGACTTGGTCAAGATCTTTGAGCCCTATTTCACCACTAAGAAAAAGGGAACAGGTCTGGGCTTGGCTATCGTGCGACGGATCATCCGTCAACATGGTGGAGATATTAAAGCTTTCAGTACTTTGGGGAAGGGCTCAACTTTCGAGATCAGCTTGCCCTGTAATCATGAAAGCAAATAAATTGAAAATGATTAGATAGGATAGAAAAATGTCTGAACACAAAATCAAAATTTTAGTGATCGATGATGAAAAGAATATTCGTCTGACCCTGAGAGACATTTTGGAAGATGATGGTCATCATGTTCTGGACGCTGGAAGTGGAGAAGATGGTCTGGAGCTGCTTAAGAGAGAGGGCGTAGATCTGGTATTATTAGATGTCCGTTTGCCCGGTATCGATGGTATCGAGGTTCTAAAGGCTATCCGGGAGATCGATGAAGGACTGGATGTGATCATGATCTCCGGTCATGCAACAGTGGGAACGGCGGTCGATGCGCTACGTATTGGAGCCTATGATTTCCTTGAGAAACCCTTATCTCTGGCTCGTGTAAAACTGGCCATTCGCAATTTATCCGAAAAACAATCTTTAGTCAAAAGATCAGTTCTCATACAACAAACCCAAAAAGATAAATATCGTCTTATCGGTAATTCCCCCCAGATAGAGCAGGTGCTTGAAACAGCCCACCGAGTGGGTCCTACCCATGCAAAAGTACTCATCCGTGGAGAAAGCGGAACGGGTAAAGAACTAGTGGCTCATGCTATTCATGCTGCCAGCACCCGTGCAGAAGAAGCTTTTGTGAAGTTTAATGCTGCTGCCATACCCTCAGAATTGGTGGAGAGTGAACTCTTTGGTCATGAAAAAGGTGCATTCACCGGTGCTGTGGGTCAGAAAAAGGGTAAAATAGAAATGGCAGACGGGGGCACTCTCTTCCTGGATGAGATTGGAGATATGAGTCTTTCTGCACAGGCAAAAATTCTGAGAATATTAGAAGATGGAAAGTTTGAAAGGGTGGGGGGCACTCAAACGCAAACTGTTGATATCCGTTTGCTGGCTGCCACCAATAAACCACTTGAAGAGATGGTTTCCGAAAGCACATTCCGGGAGGATCTTTTCTACCGTTTGAATGTGGTTCCCATCAATTTACCCCCGCTTCGTGAAAGAGAGGGCGATATTAAGATTTTGCTTAATCACTTCCTAAATCACTATGCAGCTGAGTTGAGTCTGACACCTAAACATTTCTCTAGAGATGCCACAAACATGCTTGTCGGATATCCATTCCCCGGAAATATTCGAGAATTAAGAAATCTGGTGGAACGCCTGTACATTCTTAGTCCAAATGTTGAAATCGATATTCATGAAGTGAAGCCTCACCTTAATCAAGTGATCTCAGCCGAGGGTGATACAGCGATCTTTACTGAAACCAGACCCTTTGCTGACGCAAAACGGATGTTCGAAGAGCGTTTTTTGGAATCCCAATTGCGTCAACATGCCGGAAATATCAGCCGTACGGCCGGCAGTCTGGGCATGCAGCAATCCAATCTATCCCGTAAGCTTAAAGAACTCGGTCTGGGCAAAGCCTGATCAATTAAAAACAAAGAAAACGCCGCTATGAAGATTACTCGCTTATGTCTTGCTGTATTGTTATTGTTATCAGTCACCCTTGCTGATACCATTAAAAAGAGTGTTCAAACCTTAAAAACACTTACTCCGCCAACCATTGATGGAATTGTAGATGAAGCTGTATGGGAGTTCGTGCAACCGGCTACCGACTTCTATCGTTTTGAACCTGAGAGTGGCGGACCTGCTCCGGTCAGAACTGAAGTCAGATTTCTTTATGATGATGTAGCCCTCTACGTGGCGGCAACCCTGTTTGATCCTCAACCAGGTGACATCCCGACTCAGCTAGGTAAACGGGATGATGATAACGTCCTGGCCGATTGGTTTGGACTCTGGATCAGCCCATTTAATGATGGATCTAATGACCTCAATTTTGCA
>JAUVKO010000054.1 GCA_030596225.1 Fidelibacterota bacterium | reverse complement strand
TCACTTACAGAGGGGACAATTGGTCCCTGGAAGAAATCATACCCAACAGATGGAGGCACGGAACCGTATTTTTGATCGGTCTGATTTCCGTTATAGAAATAGCCAACTGAAAGAGCAGTATCACAACCCACATAATCATCAACAGCATCACCAAGATCAGCATCTGACCAGATGGAAAGAAACATGTCATTGATGTCTCCACCACTCTTGTTGATCACCAGCCATTTAACAAACATGACATTTCCCAGAGGGTCAGCACGATCAAAACCAAATACAGTGGTCTGAACTTCGATCCCCAATGGCTGGGTTGACCATAAATTGCTATGGGTATTTGGTTCAGCATCATTGATCACAAACCAGTGCATCTGGTCTCCGATCATTACAGGTGGGTCTTCGCCACTGATAAATACGCTATCCGGGCCATTATAAACACCATCAACATTAAAATCGTCCCAGGCTTCACCATCGTCCCAGATACCGTTAAGGTTATCATCGGTGAAATATTCACCATCATGAGCCGGGGCACCATCAGCAGCCGGCCAAGTGGCAAATTCCCGATTAAAATCCGGGGAAGTAACATCGGCATTATCACCCTTATCAATTGAACTCACCTGAAAACGGGCATCATTGGGAGAATCAGGACCTGAGGAGGTCTGGGTTACCGGATCATAAATGATGATACCGGGCTGAAACTCAGAGGTAAACTCTGCGGCGGCAGATCTTACTTCACCATCCACCATACCTGCGACCCACAAACCGGAAGCAAACACAGCAGTATTCCCTGAGCCTTTTGGCCATTCCAAACCAGCATCACCGGTGGGAATGTGGCTTACAATATGTCCGTTATTACCGACCCAGGAGCGGATCTGATTGGCATCATATAGAATAAATTCTAAAGTACCAGTTTTGGCCAGCCCTGAGCTATTCCCAATTCTTCTCACATCAGCAATACCGGATGTAATCAGAAATAAAACAGACAAGGTCAGTGTTATAAATTGTTTCATAAATCTACTTTCTGCATTCATTATTCACCTCTCCCCTAGTTGCCCATGAAAAAGCGAACGCCTAAGAGTACAGTTCTTGGGTTCTCAAAATTGTAGGGATGAGCCATTTTCATGTTATATAATGCTTCACTGTTATTCTCATCTGCAAGCCAGCTTTGGCCTTCAGCTGTGCTGAACCAACCATCATAGCCGGCTTCACCGGTTCCATCAAAAACGGCTCGAACATTTGAGCGATCAAGTAGATTCTTGATCCACAGATAGGTGTTCAGTTTAATCACGCCAAATTGAAAGTTTTTATCAAACTTCATGTCCATTTGGTAGAACCAGGGCATTACACCGGAATTGAGTCCAGCGGTGGGACGATCAGAAGTGGCTGGGAATACTGCGCTATTAATAGCAGACGGTGTGTAGCGACGTCCACTACCGAAGGTGAAGAGAAGATTTGCACCAGCCTCAGGAATCCTATCCTTGGAGGTGGTCCTGAAATCCAGGTTAACCGACCCTGTATGACGTTGGTCAAAATCAAGGGGACTCACAAATGATGGATAATTCCCGGACTGCCAGGCGATCTTATACTGACCTGCACCGGTTGAACCGGTTCCACCGGCATACTGCAGTGTATAGTTGATAGCTGCCTGAACATAACCGGTACGTCTGAGATTAAAGGAAGCGGATAAACCCTTGATACTTCCGTAATCTCCATTCACGTAGCGGGCATAAACTACGGGAGAGGCATCCTTCACATTTCGAATCTGCACATAGCCGGTCATCTGTTTATAAAAAACAGTCATGTCTATACTTGCCGAATTACCCATGGCCTGTTGAAATCCAATTTCATAGGATGTTGTGCGAACAGGATCCAGCTCAGGATTTCCAGAGGTTGTATAATTACCCTGGCTCAAGTTAGCAGCAAAGCGTGTATAACTGAGGAACAAGCGATTCAACTGTGGCTGCTGGACATACTTACCATACTGTGCATGGAAAACAGTCCGATCTGTCACTGGAAAAGCTAATCCCAATCGAGGGCTGATCAAATGAACCGGATCACGCAGGACCAATTGCTCAACACCGATATCATCTATTACATTACCCAATAGATCGTAAGTGGTTTCATAGCTGCTATATTCGCCATCAATATCCATATAAACTTGCTCTGCAATAGATCCGGCTCCATCCAAGATAATGTTTACAGGATCTCTGAACCGAAAATTGTTGGCAGCGATATAATCATAGCGGAGTCCCAGGTTCATGATCAGGTCACTCATCTCAATCTTGTCCTGAAGATAAATACCACCAACGGTCGGTCGGCGGGGGCCATCACGATCGTCACCCAGATCAGTATCAATTAAAGAGGAACCATCCATTGTATAGCCCATGTTTTCAGCATAAGCATTTTTGTAGGACTGGAACCAATAGTTATCAATATATCCCTGATAGTCACTGCTTATTAAAGCGCCACTATCATCGAGAGTATAATAGTCCAAAACAGCAAGGTCGCGTGCATCAACCTGATCTGCAAACCCAGCTTGCGAACTTGGAGTATTATTGAAAAAGGTAGAAGCCAGACGCTCAGGAGCTCCCAAACGATAGTAACGAATGAGATATTGTCTCAATTCACCACCAATTTTCAATTCATGAACACCACGCTGCATTTTAAGGTTAGTATTCATACCGATATAGCCGGTCTCATTTTTTGAGTAGGCGCTATTTATGGTCCCAGGTGCACTAAAAACAGCATAGGGTCGTAGCGTGGTTGGATCTGTTCCATTCTGACGCAGCGCAGGCTGATAGACCAGGTTACCTTCATCATCCTCTTCAAATTTATCTCTGTTATCCATGATATATTTAACCGGATCATATTCGTTAGCCAGCATCTGCTTTAGATCAGCATCATCTAATAAGGCTAATTGATCTAACGTTGTAACGGGGAATTCTTTCAGTCCATAGTAGAAAAAGTCATCACAGAGCTCTTTATGACCTGTTACATAACCATCATTAAAGCTGGAGACTTGAAAATCCAATAAGGTCTTTGAGTTAATCGTCCAGGTACCACGCATATATGCAGCATGGGTCAAACTTTCCCAGTATGGTGTACTTTCGCCGGCAAAGGCAGCTTTTGTATTATTGTAAGCATACCAATTAGTCTGGGCAATGTTACCTCCCAGCTTCAGGCGGAAATTCCGCTTTGCATAGAGAATATTCCCTGTTCCCAAGATTTTACTCTCAGAATTATTGGGTAGCGGTCCATACTTGGCCACCACATCATATTCATCATAGGTGGCATAGCCATTGGAATCCAGATCCTCAACCCAAACTCCCTCAGGGTGTGAACCGGAGCTGGTTCTTCTATCATAGTTATATTGATACTCAGCATTCGCATAAAAGGTAAGGTCCTTTATGATGGGACCATTGATAGCAATGTTGTAAATATTCTGACCATATGAATATGTGTTTAAAAATCCCGGGTCAGTGCGACTTAGAAACTCATCTGAGGTAATTTCACCTGATAAATTAAATTTTCTACCACCAGTTTTAGTGGACATATTGATCAAACCGGCAGTGGCTGAACCATATTCAGCATCGAAACCACCTGCTTGAAATGATAACTCTTCAAGTGCCTGACTGGATACCTCAGCGGCATTAGGTCGGGCAGCTCTATTGTAATCATTCACCTGATAGACACCATCGATATAGTAGGCAACTTCTTCTAAGCGACCACCTCGAATATGCAAGTTGTTACCAACTTTTATAGCACCTGTCTGCAGAGCAACTATCTCATCTGCATCACGTACGGGCAGATTTGCAATGTCCTCGCTGCGAAGGGTACGACGTTCACTGGTTGCCTTCTGGTCAATCAGGGGACGCGTATCCACAACTATAATACTCTGTCCCTGCAAAGCTTCTGTCTGCATGGAAACATTGACCGTAGTAGTCATATCAACAACAACGCGCACTTCCTGAATGGTCATCCTGGCATAGCCAATGAATTGAGCTTGCAGCTCATGAATTCCGGGAGGAACATTAAGGATATAATAATTACCGTCTAAACCTGTAGCAGTACCATAATTAGTACCGGCAATCATAACATTTACTCCGGGAAGTGGTTCACCGGTTTCATTATCGGTAACCACACCGGAAATCTTACCGGTTGTCCCGGCAAAAGCGAACTGTATAGCCAAAATAGATACAAGCAATCCAATCAGCAAATAACGTTGTTTCATTCCTATTCCTCCACTAACGTCTATTTAACGCATCGACCCCAAGTTTACTATAAATCAAATGGTCAGGCAAGTTTTTTGTGATCCTTTATAAAGCCTTATTTGGCAAGGGTTTTTTAGAATATTTTCCACATTCAAGATCATCGATAAGGTTTACTAAAGTCAAATGGATCAATAGTTCTTGATTTGAAAAGTTCGAATCTGCCAATTTCCGAATTGCCATAATCAAATAGCAAAGCAGAAAAATCAAACAGCATTGAATGAGAATCAAATTGTAAATTGCGATTAACAAACGTCAAGCAATGAAAAGTAAGAATACTGCCTAATATTCTAATGTCGGAGTTGCCTTATCCGTAACAACTGCTTTGGAAATAGTACAGCGTTTTAGATTCTTGTGTGTGGGAACATCATACATGATGTCCAGCATTACCTTTTCAACACTCCGGCGTAAAGCTCTGGCACCAGTGCCATATTTCTGAGCTATATCAATAATTGCATCCAAGGCATCATCTTCAAAAATCAACTCTACACCTTCAAGATCAAACATTTTGCGGTATTGTTTAACCAAGGCGTTTCTTGGCTCCAGAAGGATAGAACGCAGAGCTTTCCTGCTTAATTCCTCAAGAGCTGCTATCACCGGTAAACGACCAATAAGCTCGGGAATCAAACCATATTGCAGTAAGTCTTCAGGTTCCACCACCTGGAGCAGATCAGCACCTTTCAGCCTGGATTCCTCCTCATCAAATTTAGAGAATCCCAGCATTGTCTTCTTCCGTCGACGAGCAATAATGTCCCCGATACCTTCAAAGGCACCCCCAACAATAAAAAGAATGTTTTTAGTGTTGATGGAAACCAATGGTTGTTCGGGATGTTTGCGACCCCCTTTTGGTGGCACTTGGGCAACAGTCCCTTCAAGGATCTTGAGGAGTGCCTGCTGGACGCCTTCACCGGAGACATCACGTGTGATGGAGGCATTGGCAGAACGGCGGGAGATTTTATCGATCTCATCGACATAAATAATACCAGCTTCTGTTGCAGCCACATCATAGTCTGCTGATTGCAGCAAACGCACAAGGATATTCTCAACATCCTCACCTACATAACCGGCTTCAGTCAGAACCGTGGCATCAGCTATGGCAAAGGGAACATCCAGGAAATCGGCTAATGCTCTGGCCATAAGTGTTTTCCCTGTTCCCGTTGGCCCCATCAGCAAAATGTTGCTTTTCTCGAGATCCACATCGTCTACATCACTCTGGACCATGATCCGCTTGTAGTGATTGTAAACAGCGACAGAGACGGCCCGCTTGGCTTGCTCTTGTCCAATCACATAGGTATCGAGATGGGCCTTTATCTCAGTTGGTTTTGGAATCTCATCCAGTGATGCATAAGCAGAAAAACCGACATCTGAATCTGAATGTTCATCTTTTACGATCTGTCGGGCTTGTTCGATACAGTTGGCACAGATACTAGAACCGGTTGGACTGGCGATCAGCATCCCCGTCTCATCCTGAGGGCGCCCACAGAAAGAGCAATGTTTATCCTGATTGTGTTTGGTCAAGGATTTATCCCCGTTTTCCAAGAATTTCGTCTATGAGCCCATACTTCAGGGCTTCTTCGGCAGACATAAAGTAATTCCGATCAGCATCTTTTTCGATCTGCGTAATCCTTTTTCCACAAAATTTAGCTAACATCTGGTTCAGCTTTTTCTTAGTCTTATGTATCTCTTCAGCAGCAATCACAATATCAGAGGCCTGTCCCTCGGTCCCACCCACAGGTTGGTGGATCATGATTCTGGAATTGGGTAAAGCATAGCGCTTGCCCTTCGTCCCTGCGGCCAGAAGAAAAGCTCCCATACTTGAAGCCTGACCAACAACAATAGTGGAAACTGCCGGTTTAATGAAATTCATTGTATCCATAATAGCCATCCCGGAAGTGATAATCCCACCCGGTGAGTTGATATACAGATTGATGTCTTTTTCACTATCCTCTGCCTCTAAGAATAGAAGCTGAGCTATCACCAGAGAGGCAACCGTATCATCAATAGGAGTACTTAAAAAAATGATACGCTCTTTTAAAAGACGGCTATAGATGTCATAAGCCCGCTCAGTTCGGCCTGTTTGTTCCACCACTATGGGCACAAGTTGATTAATGGGCGTGGGCATGATAGCCTCCAATTTCTTTGCTGCTTGCTTTTTTAACTTTGATCTTGGCAAAAGATACCAGATGTGAGAAGAGTTTCTTCTCCATAATATCATCTTTGATCTGCGGCAGATACTGCTTATCCCGATACAAAGCTTTCATCTTCTCTTTATCGCCAGGCATTTGAGCCACCAATTCATCAAGTTTAGCATCGATATCCTCTTCGCTAACTTCCAATTTCTCTGTAGTAATCAATTGCTTACGGATAAGATACCAGGATAACTCCCATTCTGCCCGCTCACGATTCTGAATACGGACTTCTTCCTCATCTACATCGGCTCCGCGTTCTTTTCGGACACGCTCTACCAGCTTGTCGAGATAATCAGTCAGCATAACTTCCGGGACTTCCAGCTCGGTCTCTTCAACAAGTTTGTTAGCCAGGGATTGATCTAAAGCGCGAGCAACATCATAATCCAGTTGTTTCTGAATATCTTCCCTCGTACTTGTCTTCAGCGCTTCAATAGTCTCAAATTTTGGATCAACCTGTTTAGCGAATTCATCATTCAGCTCAGGCAGTATATGGGTTTCCACTGCTTTAACTTGCATCCGGATGTGAAGGTCCTCGGCATCTTTTGCCTGGGCCGGGATATCAAAACCGACCTCATCTCCAGCTTTTGAACCAATAAGCTGCTTGGCAACTTTATCCCCAAAAACACCGTCACCGATCTTTATATAGCGATTTTCAACATTACTTCCCTCAATAGCCACTCCATCTCCATCAAGATATTGAAGATCACCCTTCAGCATATCACCATCTACAGCACCATCTTCACGTACTTCGACTTCGGCAAACCTTTCCTGCAAATGTTCAAGAGCATGGTTTACATCTTCATCGGTAGCACTATAAGCAGTTTTGGTGATCTTAAATCCTGCCTGATAGTCAAACATCTTAAAATCCGGCTCAACTTGAAGCTGCATAGTGAACTCAAGATTTTTCCCGATGTCAAATTCAGACATATCCTCTATATTTCCCTGATCAATAGGCGTAAGTTTATTATCGATAATACCTTTGTAATAGGCCGCCTGGACTGTTTCATCCAACATCTCAGCCAAAACACTATGTCCATAGGCTTGCAACATGATTTTGCGAGGAATCTTACCAGGTCTGAATCCAGGCCGCTTCACCTGTTTGTTCAGCTTGACTAGTTTTTTCTCAAAGCCAGGTTCCATTTCAGCCCAGTCCACATGGACTTTCAAAGTTCTTTCGTGAGGTTTCCCAGCTTCAATTTTGATATCCACAAATCTCTCCCATCAATTTATTACTAACCCTGCGTCACCTTATTGTCAGCGGGTTTCATTCTAAAATAGCGCGGCAAGATAATCGGGATCGGATCGATGTGGAATGAAAAACAGTCTAGTTCTATTACTTGCTTTTATACCAATTGCACCTCAAACTTGCACTAAATTTCTGCATCTTTTCCCGTTATAGTGCACCTTTGAAATACAATTGGTATTAGTGGTTTTTTGTAGAGGCGTAGCCCCGCCTATGTCGGGATCTTTGACATGCTACGCCTCTACTCTCCTATGCAGATACCATCCTTTGATATTGTGTCCAGGAATAATATGTTCGACCGGTCACATGAAAATATCAAGCGACAAGAAATCCTCTATCCGTATCCTTGGTCTGATGACCGGCAGTTCTGCTGATGGTCTTGATCTTTGCCTGGTGGAGTTCTCCGGCAATGGTGAGTCTCCTGAATACAAAATACTATTCTCCACAGAGATACCTTATCCCTTAACTTTTCAATCTGCTTTTCTCAATCCACTAGAGTTAAATGATAAACAGATCGAAATATTTGATGAAGACCTTGGACAATGGTTTGCGGATGAAATTTCTAAATTGGAGCTGGAGTTTGACATTATCGCTTCCCATGGTCAAACCATCAAACACGAACCGCCTCAGTTCACCCTTCAGATCGGGGATCCTAAATATATGGCCAGACGGTTTAATGTGCCGGTGATTTACGATTTCCGTTCTGCTGATATTGAGCAGGGAGGACAAGGTGCTCCTCTGATTCCTATTGTGGACCGCCTTCTTTTTCAACAAGCAGATGAAAATGTACTGGCACTTAATATTGGAGGCATTGCAAACCTGACCGTTATACCGGCTTTAAATAATAAGCATCCTTTGCTAGCCTGGGACACCGGACCTGGTAATACATTAATTGATAAAGCGGTGCGTATATATTCAAACCATAAACTTAACTATGACCCTCAAGGCAGCATTGCAGCACAAGGCAAGCTTAACCGTAAACTACTTGATCATTTATTAAAACATAAGTTTTATCAGCTACCTCCTCCACGCTCAGCAGGACAAGAACAATTTGGCAATAAATATTTTATGAGTTTATTAAAACAGTTTTATCCAAATAGTCAGCAAGAGTTTAAAGATCTAATTTTAACTTTAACTGTTTTAACCGGAAGAACTATTGCAACTTCTGTTTCAACAATAGCAAAAAAATATTCCCCGAAGTCTATGTTTGTTGGAGGTGGTGGTTATAAAAATATATCTTTAATGAATATTCTTAAACAAGATTTACCTGGGATCAACATTGAAGGAGTAAAACTTAAGGGCGTAACTGAAGACAATAAAGAAGCTTTCGGTTTTGCCTATCTTGCTTATCTGAAAATAAGATCACTTCCCGGGAATATCCCCTCAGTAACAGGAGCTCGTCACGAAGTTATTTTAGGCAAAAGTTACTCGCCGGATCTGTAATTATACCAATTACACCTCAAAACAATCTATGCATTCTTCATCTTTTGAAGTACAATTGGTATTACTCACTCCCGGAGGATTCTTCCAGATAATACTTAGTTAATTGCCGTGTGAGATAATCATAGGCCTCATCAACACTATCCGTCCTGTAACATAGATCCAGATCCTTATGACTAATGGTTCCGAAATCTGCTAAACCTTCCAGATCAATCATTTTGTCCCAGAAGGCATTCCCAAATAGAACAATGGGCATGTGTTTACTTATTTTTTTCGTTTGGATCAGTGTTAGGGTTTCGAATAATTCATCAAAAGTTCCGAAACCGCCGGGAAAAGCGATCAATGCTTTTGCAAGATAGACAAACCAATACTTACGCATAAAGAAATAGTGAAATTCCATTTCAAGTTCCCGGCTGATATAGGGATTCCCTGATTGCTCAAATGGAAGAGAAATATTTAAGCCGACAGAAAGTCCTTTTGCTTCAGCGGCTCCCCGGTTAGCTGCTTCCATGATTCCCGGTCCACCACCGGTTGCAACAATGAACCTGCGTTTTTTTTGCTTCATTTTTTTTGACCAGTTTGTCATCCGATAGGCCAGTTCCCTGGCATTTTCATAATAGCGGGACATTCCAAGATCACGATTCAGCTGCTCCAGCTTTTCAACACCGGTGCCTTTGGCTTTTGCTTCTTTGATCGCCTGCTCCACCAGGTGTTGAGGCTGAGTTCTGGCTGAACCAAAAAAGACAATTGTATCTTGTATCTTATTTTTACGGAACAGTTCCTGAGGACCCAGGTATTCACTCATGATACGCAACATCCGGTTACTCGGCGTGTGTATTACTTCCTGATTGTCGTAGAATTTTAGCGTGCGTTTTTTCATTTTGTTTTTCCTAAACTACTTCTATAGGTTTTTATTCTTTTCCTTTTATGGGGCACGAAGCTAAAGCCGGAACCAAGAAATCATAGTTTAATTATGATGCCACCGTAAAAAGTCCCTCTCGCCCGCCTGCGTATAACTTCGTGCGGGCAGGCAGAGGACGCAGAGCGATGTATTGAGCTGGTCGAAATGTCGCAATGTGTTGATATTTATGAATATAGCGCATCATGTCGTATGT
>JAUVKO010000083.1 GCA_030596225.1 Fidelibacterota bacterium | reverse complement strand
GGTCAAACCGTTGCGTCTGGGGCATATATCGTTGGTCTCAGCCGAGGCAGCGAACAGCTTAGCCGTAACATGTAGATGATTAAATAAACAAACATTGCAGGCCGTATCTCCAGCGAGATACGGCCTGTATTATTCAGCATGCAAAAAATTAAAATCTTAACTCTAGCATTGATATTCCTGGTCAGCAACGTTTTGGCCGGAGTGGGTGGCAAGCTGGCTGGCAAGATCAGCTCGGCTGAGGGTGATGTCATGGTCGGTGTCAATATCATAATTGATGGAACCGCCAGAGGAACAGCTTCAGATCTAAACGGTGAATATTTCATCATTAATGTGCCACCGGGAACATATACCGTAAAGTTTCAGATGATCGGTTATAAGATTGCTGTACATCAGGAAGTTCAAGTCATCTCAGATTTTACCACCCGCTTGAACGCGGTTTTGGAACCCGTTGCTCTCGATGCTACCGAGGAAGTGATTGTCACAGCAACCCGACCTTTGATCCAGCGTGATGCCACGGCCACTATTCGTGTAATCAGTGCTGACGACATCATTGCCATGCCCGTGGATAATTTCAAAGACGTTTTGGTTACCCAGGCAGGTTTTACAACGGATGCAAGCGGTGGTATACATGTCCGCGGTGGTCGCACCAAAGAGATTCTCTATATGATCGATGGTGTGATTGTTCGTGATCCCTTGGTGGGTGATTTCAGCGGGACGGTGAATCAGAATGCAATTCAGGAAATGACAGTTATCAGCGGGACATTTAATGCTGAATATGGTCAAGCTATGTCTTCGGTTGTAAATATCGTTACCAAAGAAGGTGGAGATCAATTCCATGGTCGAGTAGAATACACATCTGACCAACTCAACATGTCACCCTACCACAGTCCGGGTGCCTTTGAGTATCTGGATTCTGACTATGCTGATGAAGATACCTCTTTTATTTATGTTGATCTGAGAGATTCACTCTTCCACTATTATAGTAATGCGGCAGTCGGACATTATCCGACAGCACTGATTCCCTTGGTTGACCTGCCTATCAGCGGCCAGGCCAGCATTAGTTTAGGTGGCCCTCTCTTTGGGAAAACCAGATATTTTCTTTCCGCCTTTTACGGTTCTAAGGACAATCCTCTGGCCCACGGTATTGATGTGAATCAAGATGTTCAGCTTAAGCTGAGCAATCGTCTAAACTCAAAATTAAAGCTCACGGGTCATCTACATAGTTCCAGCCGATTGTATCAATACTATTCCCACAGCTGGAAGTATTTACCCCAGAATCACACTCACAACCTCAAAACCAACGACCGACTGGCATTGACATTGACCCATACCTTGTCAGAAGCATTGTTCTATAATGTTAATCTGTCAACTCAGACAGTCGCCACCAAGACAGGTGTTCAGGACTTGGTGCCGGAGGAGTATGAACGACCCATAACAGACGCCACTGTATATTTTTATGGATCCGGAACACAGGGAAGCTATTTGGATAATTGCAGCCATACGAATAGTGTGAATGTGAACACTACCTATAACGCCAACAGCAACCATCTTTTTAAGAGTGGCTTCACCTATGCCAGCCATAACCTAGACATCTATAGTGAAGAAGGACCATGGTTGGGCGGCACCAACTTCAAAGATGATACCACCTATAGTCCCACAGAATTTTCATTCTATATTCAGGATAAGATCGAATATGACTTTCTGATCATTAATGTCGGTCTTCGCTATGATCGAATTGTTCCTCGGATCGGGATGTGGGAAGACATTTCACGTTTTGCCGTCTGGGATTCTATCACTCAAAACTGGATTGCGGCACCCGTTGTTATGGCACCTGCACAAGCCAAATGGAGTCCGCGGATCGGTCTCGCCTATCCAGTAACTGACAATACGGTTTTTCACTTCTCATATGGTCATTTTTTCCAATCACCTGATTTCAATACAATGACCTATAATGCGGACAAAGATATTTCTGCAGCATTGCCCTTAGTTGGAAACGCCGGAGTGAAACCACAGAAGACGGTAGCCTTTGAAGTGGGAGTGAAACAAGCTTTAACGCCCATTACGCGACTGACCGTTACAGTATGGTCCAAGGATATTCGCGATCTTTTATCCACGCAATCCTACCGGATTATATCCATACCGGCAGTGGTTTATACCAATTCTGATTATGCCAGTGTTAAAGGTATAGATGTGAGTATTGATCGTCAATTTGGTGGCTATTTCGGTGCTAATCTCAGCTATACTTTATCGGTGGCCAGAGGAAACAACTCCAGCCCCATTGCCGGTTATTTTTCGGCTTATGTGGAAGAGGAGATTCCCCACAAAGAATATTACCTGAGCTTTGATCAACGTCATGATCTGGCATTGAATGTAACCTTTAAAACCTCCGAAAAAGATGGCCCGAACATTCTGGGCATGTATCCTTTTTCCGGATTGAATGCTAATCTGCTGCTTAATGCGGCCAGCGGTTTGCCCTATACACCTTATGTAGATCCAGCAATTCAGGTGGAGGTGAACTCAGCCAGAAAACCGTGGATTTACAGTTTTGATCTACGGATGAAGAAACAAATGTCCCTGGGCAGTCTGAAACCGGCACTTTTTTTAGAGATCATGAACCTCACCAATCATGAAAACATACTGTCAGTGAATAGTCGTACCGGCAAGCCATTTGACCAGGGCCTTTCCGGCTTGGTTGGATCCAACGATGATGCCAACCTCAATCCTGCTAAACTGGGTCCCGGCCGTTCCATTAAATTAGGATTAAGTGTAGGTTGGTAATGAAGAAGATCATTGTATCGTTTTTAGGTTTTATTCTGTTGACGCTGGGAGCACAAGCTCATGATTGTATTCGTTGTCATACAGCTGAAGAGCTGTTCTCTCTGTCAAAAACTGCCGGACTTTTTCAAAAAGCCGTTGGGGTCATGGATAAGGGACAGGTTCAGAATAACACAGGTAACTTTGGAGTTCTTTCCAGCTTTCATGTCTATTATACCAATGCGCTACACTGGCCTGCCTCGGCAGCCTATGTGCGACAGTATTGCTTTGGTCTGGGCTTTATGGTGGGTATCAACGAAAATGATGTCATAGAAACTGAAACCCAAAGCTTATCCAAGTTTGTGGATTGGCTTCCCCCGGATGACGCTCGTGGAACGGAGTTTTCCGGTGATGTAACGGCTGAATCAGACGATACTCCCTTTATGGCAAG
The DNA here is from genome assembly GCA_030596225.1 of Fidelibacterota bacterium. Lineage (GTDB taxonomy): Bacteria > Fidelibacterota > UBA8477 > UBA8477 > JABMPR01 > JABMPR01. The sequence goes on along the minus strand of JAUVKO010000083.1, from coordinate 5,165 downwards.
TAGTGATCTTCGGGAAAGTTGGCCAGATATTGGCTGGCCGGGCTATTTTCGTGTGGATGTTAACAGCTTAACAGAAGCACAATTAAATGATCATCCTGATGCATTAACCCTGCCGGCAGCCGCCAATCAGTTCAGCTCAGATAGAGATCTTTTTTGCACTTATAATGATGCCCAGAATCCTCAGGGAAGTCATGGGCTTACCATAGAACAGACAGCCCATTCTTATGGACGACCCTATGCCGAGGATATTGTTTTCTGGGACATAAAGGTCTTTAATGATGGCGATGAGGACCTAGATAGCATCTATGTTGGCTTTTACGCCAAATTCAGACCGGATTTTGATAATCATGACTACGTAAATTTCATCGATAGTGATGCTGACGGGATCAAGGACCTGGTCTATATCTATGATTTAAATAATGTTCCTGACGGGGCCTGGACAGGATCAGATGATCCCCTTGGCATGGTGGGATTACGCGTTTTTGATACGCCCGGACAGATAGGTATTACTAATTTCCATCATTTCTCCCGAGAGGCTTCTCCAAAATCAGATCAGGAAATATGGGCGCTTATGAGTAGCAAGGTTGACTCTGACTATCTGTTGGATCCACAATATTATTTCCACGGGACGGATTCTCATATTGATGATACAGGACAGGACGATGCAACTATTGAATCATACTATCCGGCCTTTTCTTATTCAGGAGAACCCGAAAGCATTGGTAACGGTATAAATTATGTGATTTCCTGTGGCCCGTTTGATCTTAAGGTTGATTCCATGGTGACTATCTCAATTGGCATGATCATGGGCAATGCAGGGACCGAAGTAGATAATCCAGACACTTCTGATCTCATGCAAAATGTAAGAACTGCTCAGAACATGTATCGACTTTATTTTCAGGGTTCCGGCCCACCAGATCCGCCAACAGTCCATGCCGTGGCCGGTGATGAGAAAGTGACGCTATACTGGGATGCCAAGGCAGAATTTTCAATAGATGCCTGGACTGCGAATAAAGATTTTGAAGGCTATCGGCTATATCGCAGCACCGATGCCGGTCTGACCTGGGGCTTGCCCATCACTGATATTTATGGGAATCGGGTTGGGTATCATCCCCTGGCTCAGTTCGATTATACAGAAGAAGAAGATATGATCCACTTTGGCTTCAATGTTGAAGGTGCTGATCCGGCGTTTCCTCAAAACCTGGGCGACAACACGGGCTTGGTGCATACCTTTGTGGATTCCGGGCTGGTTAATGGGGTTGAATATTGGTATTGTATTTCTGCCTATGATAAAGGTGATCAGTCTGACTCAGACAATTTGACCCAGTCCTATATGAATGCTTTGGGACAGTCCTGGCATGAACAACATACTGTGAGAGTAACACCAGGTGAAATTGCCGCTGATATGTATTTTGGAAGCAATGGTGCTCTGGAGACCCTAGGCGGAGTCTGTGATGGGAATGTCCAGTTAGAATTTGAGTATCCGGCAGAGCTATTGGATCACGACTATGAATTAAGCTTTGATTATGTCTCCTATCAAGATAAATGGGGTGATACCCTCAACGCAATGGGTGCCATCCTAACCGATCTTTTTACTGGAGACACTCTGGTAAACAAGATGCGCATTGGTGATGATATTGACACCAACACAGTTGCTGTTGACGGATTTATCCTCCACCTGGAAAACACTATCAGCGGGGTTAAATCTATGGGTTGGACCAAAGTAGCCGGTGATACCTGTACTTTTGACTGGCGCGACCATAGTATTGACCCAAGTTCCAACATGCTCATCCAGGAAAATGTAAGCACCTTTGATGACTGGTGCATCAGGGTGGATTATGATAGTACAACAGCAGGATCCATTGGCTGGTATGATCTCTTTACCGGGACAGTTATTGAGGATTTACCACCATATACAAGCGATGGTAAACTATCAATACCTATTCACATTGAGGTCATCACCGATCCTGACAATATCAGGGAGGCTACTGAGACATCATATTTATGTGAATTTGCAGTTAATGCCCCATGGGAGACATACCGTAAAAATTATTACAGTCCCTTAGGTTGGGATCTGGAACCCGGTGGTTTGGGATATCTCCCTGCATCAGTTGGATGGTTTGAAAAACATGTGGACGTACTTTGGCTGGACGCCTCTGAAACTAGTGATGTGACAGGAGAATTCATTTCCAACTACATGCTGTTATTCACCAACAACAAACCGGACACTTCACGAACAGTAGATGGGGATACGCTCTTTATTGATGCAGTTGCTCCCAGTCAGGGTGATGAATTCACCATTATTACAAGCAAACCTTTTCGACCTGGTATCAGTTATCGTTTTAATCCATTACAGCGAATTGAAACAGCGGAAAATGAGTCAATCAATCCACTTGATGACCTCATCGTTGTACCGGATCCATATATCGTGACCAATGCCTGGGAGACCAGTGAATTTGGGAAACGACTGATGTTTTCCGGCCTGCCGTCAGTTTGCACCATTAAAATCTATACTCTGCTTGGTGAACACGTGGACACCATTGAGCATGGCGGTGATGGTCAAACCAGTGAAGGCTATACCTTTTGGGACATGCGCACCCGCAATGATCAATTTATTGCACCAGGTGTTTATCTATATCATGCTGAAACTCCAGGCGGTCATGAGACCCTGGGAAGGTTTCTGGTGATCAAGTGAGACAATTATTACAATCGAGATTATTTTGTATTATTGTTGTCTTTAAACGGCTTGTCCTTAGACCCTTCGACAGGCTCAGGGAGACAGGCCATGAGGTGTGTGTCATGCTGAGCAAGCCTGTCCTGAGCGAAGCCGTAGGGTCGTAGTATAACACACATCTTTTAAAACAGCTATCCACTGCTTCACTAATAGTTTTAATTCTTGGCATACCTGGACCACTTCAAGCTGGTTTTGATAAAGTCGCAACTACCGCAGCACCATTTCTAAAAATGGGTGTTGGTGCCCGCGCTATATCCATGGGTGGAGGTTTTGTGGCTCTGGCTAACGATGCTACTGCCCCGTATTGGAATCCTGCCGGGATGACCTATACCCAAGGTGTTATTGTAGTGGCCAGCCATAATGATTGGATGTTAGATATCAATCATGATTATGTGGGCTTAATTATGCCCGGTCGAAACAATGAACGAATTGCTGTTTCTTTTTCCAGCCTCACTATGGGCGAGCAACCGGTTAGAACCCTGAAAAATCCCAATGGAACTGGTATAGCATATGGGGTTATGGATTTGGCTATCAGCACCAGCTATGCCCGCCAGATCACTGACAGGTTGTCTTTTGGTTTAAGCGGAAAATTTATTCAACTGACGGCTTATAATGAAAGCGCTGAAGCACTGGCTCTTGATATTGGCTCCATATTACGGACGGACTTATATGGTCTGAAGATCGGGATGACCTTATCCAATTTTGGGAGCGATATTCAGTTTAGCGGACGAGACCTGATCGTCAAAGCTGATGTCGATGAACAGATCGATGGTAATTACAATTCAGATGTAGATTTACGGACAGAGGCTTGGCCTCTGCCTCTAATGATCCGCATCGGTCTTAGTATGGATATGATCGGTACCGGAGACGCTATCATTCCAAACCAGTTTAGTCGTTTGACCCTGGCATTGGATGTGGATCACCCCAATGATGGGCCGGAACATGTGAATATGGGGGCAGAATTCGCATTGCGCGAAATGCTTTATCTGCGCGGCGGTTATCGACATAATTATGACCAGGAGTCCTGGACCATGGGTGCCGGCGTTCAGCTTGATCTACAGGGGCTGGGGCAGGTACGATTGGATTATGCAGTCAAACCCATGACAGTGTTTGGCAACACATCGATTCTTTCCATAGAATTCAGAAAATAATCTATTCTGTCATCTTTGATGGCTTTTTAATAGGCGACGATTTAAATCGTCGCCTTTATCCCTCATAAAAAACTTATTTCACAGCACTGTAGATGACTGTCATCCCAAAAGTGAGGTTACGGTGCCGAACCCAATCAAACCCCTCGCTGGCCAACAAGGCTTTAAAATCGCCCCGATCCGGGAAGTGTCGCACTGATTCAGGAAGATAGGTATAAGCAGATTTATTGGAAAGCATTCCGGCGATTTTTGGAAGAATATGATCAAAATAAAAGCGGTACAGACCGCCAAAGAACCAACCCTCAGGTTCAGCAAATTCCAGGATGGAAAGTCGCCCTCCTGGTTTGAGCACCCGGTAAAATTCGCTTAATGCTGCTGAAATCGTTCCCACATTCCGGATGCCGTAGGAAATGCTCAGGGCATCAAAAGTACTGTCCTGAAAAGGAAGGTGCTCTGCATCTCCCTGAATAACTTCAAATTTGTCAGCGAGATTTCGTTTATCAATTTTCTTTTTGGCCAGTTCCAGCATATTGAATGAAAAATCCAAACCAACAACTTGAATATCAGTAGCCTTCAGCGCTGAAAATCCCTGGTCTCCGGTTCCACAGGCAACATCCAGCAGCGTTTGCCCATCATCCATATTCAGGGCTTTAACGGACTGCTTTCGCCAATAGTGGTCGATTCCAAAGCTGAGAAAATGATTTAGAAAATCATAACGCCCGGCAATGCCATCAAACATGGACTGAACCTGGGTTTTCTTCTCTTCACCACTATGTATAAATTTTGAATCCGGCATACCCACTCTTAATTTATTGGTCGGGCTACAATTTCATAAAGCGCTATACGTTTCCAAGCAAATAAGCCACTCATATACAGAGCTGTTCCGGTTAACCTGCCGGCTTAAAACTTTTATCCGATCTCTTTTCAAATAATATTTCTCAGGCTGCATTGCTGGCAAAAACAGCAGTTTAGGATAGATTTTACCATTTTCTAATTTTAATCCCCTCATTTAATCCATACGATTACCTACTGTCTTGAGTTTTCCGTTCGTGGATTCTCCTTAAACGGGTGATTGAGCTAAAAGGTACTTAACCTGTTTTCAACGAACGGAGTGAGTCAAACAGGTTTATGATATTCAGGATCGTTTGAAACCAGTTTAGTCGTCGCTATACCTGCTTTTGCCGAAACGGTCTCCGCCCGGCCTACCTTTAGTATTAAGTACTGCGAACAGGTGCAGGCGGGCTTCTCCGGAAACTGGTTGAATTGACAATCCTGTTTTCAGC
>JAUVKO010000080.1 GCA_030596225.1 Fidelibacterota bacterium | reverse complement strand
ATGGAGAGCCATAATGCTCCTTGCCGGAATGTTGAGTGTGGGGCTTGCCATGCAGGAGACAGGTGTCACGACCCTGCTAGCCCATAATGTCCTTGAATCATTGGCTTTCCTTGGACCGCAAGGAATATTAGCTGGCCTCTTCATTATAACCTGTCTATTTGCACAGGTAATGCCTACGGCAGCTGTGGCAGTTCTAATGGCGCCCATTGCCATGATAACCGCTTCAGATCTTGGTTTATCACCCTATGCCCTGGCAATGGTGGTGGCTATTGGCAGTTCAAGTAGTTTTTTGAGTCCGGTGGGACACCCGGTGAATCTATTGGTGATGGGTATCGGTGGTTACCGTTTTACGGATTATACTAAAGTTGGTTTGCCACTGGTTATTTTATTTGGACTGATCGCAGTTTTTGTAGTACCCGTATTCTGGGCAATCCATCCATAATACCAATTGCACCTCAAATTTGCACTAAATTTCTGCATATTTTCCTGTTTTAGTGCACTTAAAATTTTCACCATAGCTACCGCTATGCTTCTAATTGTGAAGCTTCTAAAACTAAAAAATATTTTGGACTTATAGTGCACCTTTGAAATACAATTGGTATAAGAAAGTCATCACAACCGTTATCTTTCATAAAATCGTTGGTTATGACTACTGCTTCCCTTTAAATCTAAATATTCTACCAAAGGGTTTTCACGGTAACCGGATTATGATTCTGACTGGCGTTTATCGATTTTGGAAACGATCAGCATAAAAATCAAGCCGGCCAAGATGCCCACAATGGTATGGGATGCCACAACTATAAATGTCATTGTATCTCTTGGCAATATTGCTGCTGGGATGTTCAGATTGTCTATCAACCAGTGTTTGAATAACACAACATGTTTGGACTGACAGAATGTTCCTCTGAAGATCAATGGGTGAAAAGCGCTGTACAATTCAACATAGATCCCTACCAGAGGGAAGGTGAATAATCGCATGGCACCCAGGGAAAGGATGATCTCGGCTCCCAGGGCTTCCATTAGAATTGCTGTTCCAGCACCGTGTGGAACCATGCCGGTGAGCATGTACTCCATGAAGGCAGCAATAACCCCCATAAGGAAAGTTGTTCCAAGTACAGGAAGTAACCGCCGTGCTGTAAGAATAAACATGATTATAAAAAATGGCATGATCAGGCCAAATAATGCAGGTTCCAGACTTTTAATAATGGGCGACAAGTATACTTCAATTATACCCCAGACCAGACCCAGACCAATTAGTGTTGGAAGTTGACGTTCAGTAAGTTTCATATTTTTAGTTACCATAGATATGACAGTTGTAGTTGATAGAGACGGCCTGGTGACAAGCGTTCCAGGTCCTCTAGATTACGTTCCGCACTGAGGTTGGTTACACCCACAGTAAATTGCAAATGATCCAATAGCGTTTTGGAAGCAAATAGGTCAATCAGAGTATAGGGTGCCAATTTAACTGTATTTGCGTCATCGGTATATTGAGTCCCCTTATAGTGCAGATCCAGTGTGAATGTTGCCCAGGAAGGGTCCCAGAGCAGGTTGAGCCCGGCCTGCTCACGTGGTGTAAGCACCAGATCCTTGCCTTCCAGGTCGGGGTTTTCATCGAAGGCATCTATGATAGATCGATTGAAAGTCAAATGGGCTGCGATCTGTAGGGTAGGGAAGGGTTGAATAATCATCTCCAATTCGCCGCCCTGAATGCCCACGCTGGTTACATTTTCACGCTGGAATATGGGTCGGCGTCCCCAAAGAGAATCTCCGGTAGCGACATAATACAGAAAATTCTTACCCTGCGACAGATATAGGCTGGGGGCTAGGCTAAAGTGTGGATTGGGAGAAAAATCTAGCCCCATCTCAAAACTATCGATAGTCTCGGGTCCCAGTTCAGGATTTGCCAGTTTCGGTCCCAATCGCATGAAGCCGGAACGGCAGATATCGTCCAGGGGGGCGGCCCGGAATCCCCGGGAATAATTGGCGTAGGCACTGAGATGGGCTGAAGATACATAACGCAGGCCGAATCTGGGGCTCCAGGCTGACCAGGTATGTTCCGCCAAATCACCATTATACTCATAGAAAGCGTTATTAGGTTGGTTAGCTGTAAAACTGCAGTTATGGAAGCTTACAAGATCATGACGTAGACTTGCCAGAATGCGCAGGCGTGTGTTCCGTAATTGGAGTTCTTCCTGAATATAAGCGGATAGGTAATCCATCTGTCCCTGATTGAGCACGGTGTCGGGGGAAGTGATGTAGAAATCACCACCATCAACACTTCCAGTTTTACCTTCCAAACCAAAGGTAAGGGTTTGGGTGGCAGAAATTTCCCGGCTAATGAGGGCAGTGAGTCCTTGATCGATCCGGTCGGACTTAACGTCAAAGCGGTTATAAGCATCCCTTTTGAAGCTTTCACTTACACGGAGGTAATCTTCATGCTGTCGGTAAGCAGTGAGGTTGTAGAGCCCTAACCTGCTTTGACCAGTTAGGCTAAGCTGATAGGTCTGAGTAGAGAAGGCTCGATGGTTGCCTAATGCATGCTCAATCTGGTAACCCTCACCACGCTGATCCTTATCGTAAGCATAGTGCAGTTTAAGTGATAAAGCAGGGGAACGGGTCCATCCCAACTGGGCATTTCCGCCTGCTTCATTGAAGAACAGCGGTACTGTATATTCATTGCGCAATGTATCGGGCAGATCATAATAACCATCGCTGTTTCCAGCATATCCGACTGCAACGAACTCGAAACCATTACTAAAACGGTGGGCCAGGCCTATATCAATGTTTTGTGTGTTATGTGTACCCCTCCGGAAATTGACTCGTCCACTAAAACGATCTGTGGCTGGTCGGGTGAGGATATTGACAACACCTCCCATAGCACTGGCTCCGTAAAGTGCTGATCCTGCGCCTTTAAGAACTTCTATACGATCCACCTGCTGCAATTGTATTCTTTTAAGATTAGCCACTCCGGTATCTGATTTGTTGAGGGGCACTCCATTCAGTAATATCAGAGTACGTCCGGGATCATCACCGCCCACACCACGCATACTAATGACCGGTCGAATTTCATAAGCTCCGGAAGTACGATGGATGTTTATTCCCGGAATGCGCTGCAGCACAGCATCTACCATGGTAGTAGTAGTGGTATTAAAGTCAGCAGCCATGATCACTTCTGCCCGCCCTGGGATCTGTGCCAGGCTGCGGCTTGTACGAGTAGCAGTTACCATGACCTCATTTCCGCGCAGGATTGTCGATTGCATGAAAATATCAAAAGTCTTATGGTACTCAGGACAAATTATAATTTCGATTACTCTGTCCTGATAACCAATATGGCTCAAGTGTAGTTGGTAATCTCCAGACGCTGGTAAATCGAGCTCGAAATATCCTGATCTGTCAGTTGTAGTGGCTAGTGCTGACGATTCAAGGTTGACCTGCACGCCTGGTATAGGTTGTTGGTGTTTAGCATCCCGTATATTGCCGGAAATCTTTTCAACAGGCAGTGCGTTTATGGTTACTGTAAGTGTGAAAAATAGCAGAAAAACTAAATAGCGTTGTGATAGAACATTTTTTAAGTATTTCATAATGTGAATTGCAAAATAAAACCCATGATACGCGTGCGTATCATGGGTTTAAAATATGTCTATACTAGCGTACAGGCAGATGTGATTTTGCAACTGTTCTCCTTTCCAATTCACAGGGTTGTCCCTGATCGGGAGGCGCAGCCGTTTCCCGCTGCACCCATCGGCGAGGAGATCTTAACCTGAAGTCTTAGATCTCCCCGCACGGAGTTATTTCATTTGGAGTCTATTTTGCTCCGAATGGTTTACCAGGCAACTTAAGGTTGACGGCCTCTTTTATAAATGCCTTAGTATCAATAGCGTCACGTTCCTTGTACATATTCCAGGCTTCTTTTACTTCTGGATTATCTTTGTATTTCACTCCAAGATAGTGATCAAGGTTTTCATAGCGTTTCATCCAGAGTTCCCACTGATCTTCTGATAGAACACCATTGTTATAGGCAGTTTCAACATTTGATTTTACACGATCCCAATAATCTTCGTATGAATAGACGAATGGTGTAGTATTAACCATGGTTGAAATACCCCAGGCATTACCGGGTATGTCATAGAGAGCGAAGGGTACGAATTTCGAAGGATGATTGTTGTTAACCCATTTATGGGCTTCCTTGTCACCATGTTCGGCAGCCCAGGTGATCATTTCGACCAGATTATGCTGAAGCTCCCAGATGCCATGCCATTGTGTAAAATCGGCACCCATCATTTCTGCACCATGGCGGAAACGACGACCTTCATGATGCCAGCTATAATACATCATTTTCTCGGGAACCTCATCCCAGCCATTCAATACAGGATTAGAAAAGAATTTGCCATCGGCTTCCAGGCGATCAATTATCCCGGCTGCGGTCAATTTCTTCGTCCAGTAAACAAAAGTGCGTCGCATTTCGTTGTACTGGAGATTTACCAGGTCGGCAGTGAGCAGGTAAGTCTCTACAAAATCCGGTGCATGACAACTCATACAGATGGATTCCATGCGGTCACGTTTGACTTCCCAGCTACCCAGGTTCTCCTCATCCCAGACTGTACGGTAGCTCCAGGTTGCCTGAGATTCAGTGGCCAGTCGGGCACTAACATTGTGAGTCATTGGCTGTTTTTCATTGCCGTCCATATGACAGGTGACACAAACAGGGGCTTCAATGGGAATTGGCTCATTTTTAGTTGTATTGTAACCCATGTCCCAATCACCACCGAGTGCCTTGAAGATGTTGCCATGTTTGGATTCGTTGTAAATCTCAATGTGTGGATGATCCGGTCCCATATGGCATTCACCACATGTCTCAGGTTGACGGGCGACCTCCATGCTGAAGGAGTGTTTTGCATGGCAGACATCGCACTCACCAACGCTTCCATCGGGCCAGATAGTGGTGATATTATGGCACTGTTCACAGCCGTGCTTGGTCCCGATAGGCATTTCGAGTATCGAGCGGTCAGCATTTTTAAGGAGCCAAAATTGATGAGCATGTTTGCTGTTGGCGAACTCGTTTACTTGATCCTCGTGACATTCTGCACAATCCTTGGGAGTGGGATGCCGGGCAATCAACACATCGCTTTCCGGGCAGCGTTGGGCATCAAAATCATCTGCTTCGGCGCTATGGCATTCTAAACATCCTATTCCCATGACAGCATGCTCACTTTTTTCCCAGGCAGCGATTTGAGTTACAGCTATATGTTCGATTTCGTGACAGTTGATACATTGTGCGGTTGATTTATCCACGTCGATCTCCGCGGCATATTTCATTGTCTTTTTTACTTCGAAAGTTGCCACGATCATTAAGGTAACGATGAGCAGAACGCTGAAAATACCGATCAGCCACTGCTGTATTTTGATTTGTTCCATGTTTCCTCCGGTTTCCACTTAGTGCGTATAGGTTTGAATTAGTGTAAATGTAATCAGGGTGATAATAGTCACCGCCCCAATGATGAAATTTAAAATAGTTCTGTGTTTCTCTTTCTTGGCTAGCAAAGGTTCCAGAAAAGGCCAGAATACTATTCCCATTATAGCCAGCCCTATAATCAGAAGGCCGATATTCAATGGAACCCATTTCAGAAAAAGAAAAATAGGAAAGAAATACCATTCTGGTTTGATATGTAAGGGTGTAGTCAATGGGTCTGCCGGTTCACCAATACCGGGTGGCAGTGCCACCGATAAGAGACTGATAAATGAAAGCAGAAACAATGTCACAATAATAATTTTATGGAAATGCGAAGGATAGAAAGCATAATAACCTTTCTTAAAACCCTCAGGTTCTGAAACACCATGCAGTCGCAGGATTAGGATATGGAGAACGATAAGCAATGTAATCGCAAGGGGTAGTAACCAGACGTGCAATGTATAGAACCGAGTCAATGTATTAGCTGTGACGTCTGGACCTCCACGCAGCAGTTCCAGAAGAAAGTTACCAATCAATGGCATTTCAGCCATCATATTTGTGCCAACTGTTGTCGCCCAATATGATACCTGACTATAGGTCAGCGAATAGCCGGTGAAAGATATCGTCATGACCAGTCCCAGCAGAGTGAAGCCTAAAATCCAGTTAAGCTCGCGCGGTTTTCTGAAAGATTGCGTGAAAAAGACGCGCATCATATGCAGAAAAATACTGATAATCATCAGGTTGGCTCCCCAGTGATGAAAACCACGTACCCAGAAACCCAGTCTTACCTCTTCGGTAATATACCTGACGCTTTCATGTGCCATTTCAGGCGAGGGAATGAAATAGAAGGCTAGGAGAATTCCGGTTAAAATCTGAATTGGAAAGAGTATAAATGGTGTTGTTCCCATAGCGAGAACCCATTTTTTCATATGCAGAGGAATTGGTTCCTTGATGAATATCTTTTCGGTAATTTCGATGAATTTTGCATAATCGATGGGAAAACGTTCTTTGATCCATATTTTCATGTCCAGGGCCCCTTCATTTTATCAGTGACCTCAATAAAGACCAGGTTTTTATCTATCGCGACCTTGAATTCGTCCAAGGCCCGCGGTGGTGGTCCACCTACGACCTGGCCGGTTCGATCAAATATTCCTTTATGACAGGGGCAGTAAAAGCGGTCGTTATTTTCTTCCCATTTTACGATACAGCCCAGGTGAGTACACACTCCAGAGAACACTTTAAAACCATTCTCCAGGTGAACCACGAAAACCGGTTTACCATGAATGGTGATCTCTTTGGCTTTACCGAGGGGGATTTCGTCCACCTTGGCAACTAGATATTTGTGAGTTTTGACAACCTGCTTTTTTGGTGTGAAATACACTAGCAGATGGCGGGCAAAACCCCCAAAGGCCAAAATGAGTGCACCAAATGCACCGAAGCGTAGAAGAAAATCGCGCCGGTTACTTTGTTCCGGCTGTTCTTTTTCCATTAGCTTGTCTCCTTATATGTATGTTTAAAAGCATGGGATTGTCCGATTATTACATCTAAAGCTCCTCCGTGTTGATGACAGGAAGAAGTACAATCTAAACAATTATAACAGCTTGGATAAAGGTTTTTTGATTTACGTGGATCAAGATCAAGAGGGCAGGCTTGATTGCACATGTGTTCCTTGGCAACATCACAGTATGCGCAGGCTGTGCTGCGTGATTGGACACGCATGGTCCAGGGTGTATGGAAAAGTGAAAGTGTGAGACCTACCGGGCAAAGGTATTTGCACCATGCTCGCTGTAGGAAGAAGGTGTCCACCAGCAATACACAGCCCACCAGTATGAGTTCAAGACCAATGGCTCCACCAAAAACCAGATCGCCAACTTCAGCCGTCATAAGGCCGGGCATGGAAAGAAAAACAATAAGAGGTAGCCCAGTGAAAGCGATTAACATAAAAATGACGGCAAAGACTGCCCAGTGAGGATTACGTGTGGGATTATGATTTCGCATTTTGCTACGCGGTAACAATAGGCGACGCAGGCTGTACAGTAATTCAGCAAAAAAGTTATAGGGACACATCCAGCTACAGAATACTCTGCCCAGGACTAACACTAACAGTACGGGTATCAGTATGGCCAGGACCAGCGACCAGAGCAATGGCTGTCTCAGGAGAACCATTTGTAAAACCATAGCTGGGTCTATGATCGTCCAGCTAAGGATATCTATGCTATATAGAGTTCCGATAAACCAGTTTAAACCCTGCTTATTGAGAAATGGAATAGCTATCAGGAAAACCAGGCTGAATATTTGGGTGCTGCGTCGTAAAAACCGGGAATGATTCAGAAACCAGTTTTTCATGCGTTTACCTCATGAGCACTTTCAACAATAATAGCCGCCGGCTCCACCGGGCAAACTCGTTCACAAATTCCGCAGCCTACGCATTTATCTGCATGAACCACCGGATATAATTCTTTTTCCAAAGTGATAGCTACACCGTAAATCGGGCAACGTTCGTAACAGGCTCGACAGAGAATGCCATTGTAGGCAAAACAGAGGTTTTCATCAAGCTTGGCTAGGCCCATAGCGATTTCAGATCGTTGTTTCACGGGAGCAAGAGCTTCGGTGGGGCAGACCTCAATACAGGGCAGATCATCACAAAGATAACAGGGTTCCTCCCTGGGAATAACCATGGGGGTTCCTGTTTTAGTACCCCAACTGAAATCGGTCATTTTGATGGAACCATAGGGGCAGACCTCTTCACACTTGCGACAGCGAATGCATTTATCGTTAAATTCATTTTCAGATACAGCACCGGGTGGACGCAAGGGGTGCCGGAAATTAGCTAAATTTTGTAAAAGTTCAAGCAACATGATAAGTGCCTTATGCCAGATGTCATTTATACCAATTACACCTCAAAACAATCTATGCATTCTTCATCTTTTCCAGTTTTACTGCTCTTAAAATTTCAACCATAGCTCAAGCTATGCTTAATATTTAAAGATTGTAAAACAGAAAAATCTTTTGAATTCATATAGAC
>JAUVKO010000115.1 GCA_030596225.1 Fidelibacterota bacterium | reverse complement strand
AAAGTCATGATGATAACACTCTGGGCGATTTTATTCGCTTAACCCTTGGCAAAGTCGCTAAAAATGAAGTGGTTTCCCGTGATCAGGTAGCCAAACTCTCAGCGGAAGAATTGAGGATTCACAAATTTGCTGCTTTGAATTTATTGATCAGTCAGGGGCCGGTCATGATCGCCCAGGGGCAAAGCTGGGGCCGCTCAAAAGTGATTGCCAATAGTATTGGAATCGATTCAAATGCTGGACTGTTGGATCATAACTCCTATGAAAAGGATGATGAAACGAACTGGCTCAACTGGGATGAGAAAGAGCTAAACCGGGAGCTAGTGGATTACTATCGTGGACTGATTGCACTTCGAGCTAAATATGCTGAATTCAGAAATGTAGAACCTGATTTTCGTAGTTTTTTTGATGGTAAAAATAAACTTTCGTATGGAATCAGTATGGAAGGAAATTCTAAAATTCTGGTTTTATTAAATGCAAACGATGACTCTGCAGTGAAATTCTCTTTACCTGTTGGGGACTGGACAATTCTGGCAGATGCAAAATCTGTGAATCTTGAAGGAAAAGGCAGTTTAGCTAAATCGGCTAGTGTCCCAGCACAAAGTGGCCTGATTCTCTGTCCCAAATAGAGTTTTATGCTTGACTGAATAACCCTCCGAACTTAACCCTGCCAAGGCAGGGTTCGTCCACCTCCCTTGGAAAGGGAGGAATAAAAGTAAAAACAGTAAAACCGGAGAAGTTTCTATGAAATCAACCACTAAATACCTCCATTTCAATGTCCCCGAGCGCATGGGTTTTGTAAATATCACTCGTGATGTGGAAACTGCTGTTCAAGAAAGCGGCGTGCAGGAAGGATTGTGTCTGGTCAATGCCATGCATATCACTGCGTCAGTCTTTATCAATGATGAGGAGTCCGGTTTAAAGGAGGACTATAAACGCTGGCTGGAATGGCTGGCCCCTTTTGATCCAAGTCCAGAACGCTATCATCACAATCGCACCGGTGAAGACAATGGCGATGCCCATCACAAAAGACAGATCATGGGTCGAGAGGTGGTTGTAGCGATTACGAAGGGCAGACTGGATTTTGGAACTTGGGAACAGATCTTCTATGGCGAATTTGATGGACGACGAAACAAGCGGGTCCTGGTAAAAATTATTGGAGAGTAGGGACCCAATAGCTTATGGATATACCAATCCAGTTTGTGCTTTGGATAGTAAAGACGTAGCATGCTACGTCTCTCCTAAAGGATTTCGAGCCCCTACCCAAAATAACTCAATAACAACTCATCAAACTCAGAAACTACTCAATTCCCAATTCTCGCTTAATCTCCAGTGTCCAAAGCGCATAGCCCACCTCATTCATATGTAGACCATCATGCCCAAAGATATCGGGACGAGGATTCCCATCGGCACCAAGCATGGGTGTAAATACATCAATATAGAACAGTGGTTTATGCTGTTCCGTGTGAGCTTTAATAAGGGCATTGGCCTTTGCCATGTTTTTCAAGTGCTGTACCCGAGCTAAGCTGGGTTTGATCGAAATAAAGAAGATTGGTAGATTTGGCCATTTAGTGTAAATCTTTGACACAAAGGTCAGATAATCTTCAAATACTTTTTCGGGAGTCTTACCGGCAGAGATATCGTTATCACCTTCATATACTACAATGGCATTGGGATAATATGGATAGACAATATCTTCCAGATAATAAATAAGGTCAGACATGTGTGAGCCACCCATCCCTCTGTTGATCACATTCAGTTCGGGAAAGTCCGCAGCCAGAGTTTTCCAGCCATGAATACTGGAACTTCCTATAAACAAGAGAGAGTTGGGCATGGGTTTGCGAACACTATCGGCGGCTTTATACCCTTCCACCACCTCTGTGAAGCGCAGGGGATCAACCACAATCTCTTTGGGAGTCGTCAGTGATTTGAACCCACAGGCGGTCAGAAGAAAAGAAATGACGATCAGGGAAAAGCTGAAGTAAATAAGTCTGTTTGTCATTGATCGGGTCATGGGAATGCTCACTTTATTGAGTTTGAGTCTTTTGTGTGCAATTCATTGCCTCAAAATATGCCCAAATCAGGCCTGACATACAATTGCAATTGTTAAAATCTATCGTCTGCCTGATGATTTCGAAAATGATGAGTTTTATCTTCAAGCCAACCAACTTTTATTCCCTCAGCATGGTCAATGTCAGGAATAAAGGGCTTGATATCCAGCAGGGGAGTTCCATCCAGGATATCCAAGCCACCAACTTTCAGAATCCCATTATCAATGGAAAATAGATCCACTAGAGAGAGTCCGATGGGATTAGGTCGGGAAGGTGCTCGTGTGGCAAACACACCTCGGGTTTGATCATCAAGATAAGGTGTCACTTCTAACTGGGATTCCTGCATTGCATGTAAATGAAATATGAGGAAGATTTTAGAGAAGCCCTCCAGATCACGCAGACCAGGTCTGAATTCAGAAAAAATCTCCACCTCACCTGAGGAGCGCTGCAGGCGACTGGGTTGAATGGGCGTCCCCTCTTTGCTCTTATGTGGTGAATGGATTACTCCAATAGGTGTAAAAGTGATGGGATTCATAGACATTCTATACTCCTAAAAAGAAATTATTTATAAGGGAAAAGATTTCATTTGCTTGCTCAGCTGAACCTGTCCTGAGCACTTCGTTCTTCGACGGGCTCAGGATGACGCGCTCCAGTATAAACTCCGTCGAAGGATCGAAGTACAGCACACTCTGCCTAATACAGTAAATTTCTGTCTCTTTTGATCCAATTTCAATATAAGCATCGAGTTAATGC
This sequence comes from Fidelibacterota bacterium, assembly GCA_030596225.1. Taxonomy (GTDB): domain Bacteria; phylum Fidelibacterota; class UBA8477; order UBA8477; family JABMPR01; genus JABMPR01. The sequence goes on along the minus strand of JAUVKO010000115.1, from coordinate 4,112 downwards.
CCTATACATTAAAACGAAAATAAATACAGTCACCTTCCTGAACGATGTACTCCTTGCCTTCAAGAGAGATGAGCCCCTTTTCTTTCAGGGCTTTTTCAGAACCATGGATCATGAGGTCATCAAACTTGAAAATGGCAGCTTTGATAAAACCTTTTTCAAAATCAGTATGGATCTCAGCTGCAGCTTTTGGTGCAGTAGACCCTTTGCGAATAGTCCAGGCCCGCACCTCTTTTGGTCCGGCTGTATAAAAAGACTGGAGTTTTAAGAGGTCGTAAGCGCGATGAATGAGTTTGTCTAAGCCAGGCTCAGGTAAACCATATTCAGCACAAAATTCAATCTTTTCTTTCTCTTCTAAACGAGCGATTTCCTGCTCAAGTTTACCGCAGAGACGCAACGCGCCAGCTCCAGTTGATTCTGCATAGTCGAAGAGACGTTGGGTCAATTCTCCACGGGTTTCAGCAAGAATTTCATCTTCATCAACATTGGCTACATAAAGTACCGGTTTCATGGTCAGGAGGAAGTACCGCTTAACTCGTTCTAGCTCACTTTCAATAAACTCCATACTTCTCACCGGTTTGATCTCATCAAGGTGAGTTCGGATGCGTTCCAGCAGGGCTTCATCTGCTTTGGCTTCTTTGTCCCCGGAACGGGCTGATTTGACAACTCGGTAAAGTTGTTTCTCGACAGAATCCAGATCCTTGATGATTAATTCACTCTCAATGGTTTCTATATCACGGATGGGATCAATGCTGCCATCAACATGGATGACATTTTCATCCTCAAAACAACGAACTACATGTACAATAGCTGTAACTTCACGTATATGGCCTAGAAATTGATTTCCTAAGCCTTCACCTTTGCTAGCTCCTCTTGCCAGACCGGCAATGTCCACAAACTCAATAATAGCAGGTATGGTTTTCTCCGGTTTGTAAATCTTCGTTAGTGGTTTTAATTTTTCATCGGGAACCGGAACAATACCTACATTTGGGTCAATGGTGCAGAATGGGTAATTTTCAGCCGGGATATCTGAACCTGTGAGGGCGTTAAAGACAGTCGATTTGCCAACATTGGGAAGTCCGACAATACCGCAGGTTAAAGCCATTTAATATTCCTTTTAAATTGTAATCTTAGCGATTTAGTAACTCATAATTAATGGAGATATCGTGTTTGGGGCGAATGCCGTCCAGCAGGATACCCCGGGTTGTATTAAACCGGTCTTGTTCCATATCTGACAAAACACGTGCTTTTATATTCTCAAATTCCAGGGGAGCGCGATGTCTTTCCAGTAGCTTCACAATGGTCCACTTATTCTTAAACAAAACAGGTCCTGCTAATGTCCCTGTAGAGATGCTGCGAGCGATTATATAAATAGGGGTTTCCTGCTGGGAAATGCCCAACCAGAGCGACTCCGACCCAGGGTACGTTGCCACATTGCCACTGCGTAACTGATACAAAGCCTTGCTGGCAGCCAGACTATCGGCAAAAGCAAATGTCTCTATCAGGAGGCTATCCGGTGCATGATAACGATGCAGTTTATGTTTCCCATAGTAGCTTTTCTGAGTTGATCCACTGAATACGAGTGTATCGGCAATCAAACGAACGTAGGAGTCTGCCAAAATCTGGTCTTGGCTATCCTGGACTTCTTCCTTAACATCAGGATGAACGTCCATGCTTAAACGTCGGGCTTCACGGGCCAGCATTTCATCACGAATAATATTGGATGCAGCTATATAGAGATTTCCATATAAGAGAGATCGATCAAGTTCAGGCAAGCGTTGCAGGATGTCAGCCACACTCCACGCTTCACCATTGACTTCAAGCAGGGTTTCCTGTTTTATCACATCCAGATCTGAAACGATAGCTGAGAATTCTGTATTTCTCAAGGGACCGGGATTTTCAGGGTTTAAATGGGCAATGACAGCAGGCCAGGCATGTTTGGTGATCTCCCGGTTGAATTCAATTTTAAATTGTTGCATAAAGTCATTAAGAACCTGTTTGCCCAATAGGTTTTCACGTCGTTCGATAATCTTTTTTCGAATCAGTTCACGATTCTCTAAAAAATCTTTTTCTGTAACAAAAACGTCCTCCTGTGTATCGTCAACCATTAGGATATGCCAGCCATATTGACTTTTCACGGGTTGAGAAATTTTACCCGGTTTCAGGGCGTAAGCAGTATCTTCCAAAGTCTCGTCCAGATCACCAAATGTGATCCAGCCTAAAGCTCCACCGTTCCGTGAGAGCAGGGTATCGGAAAAAACGTCTTGAGCCAAGGTATAGAAAGTCTCCTGACCGCTGTCCAAAAGAGGGGCGTAAGTTCGAATTTCAGCTTCAGTTTCAGCAAAGAGGTGTCGCAGAAAAATGGCTTTACGACCCCGCTTGAAACCCTCCCTTAATTCTGCCTCTGTGGGAGCTTGCATTTTATCTCTGACCCAATTCTGATAGAGTTGTCTGGACATAGCTTTACGCTCGACGAGAACCCGCATCCTTTGGATTTGGGTATTGGTATCCAGGTCTGCATCACGAGCTATCTGAGCCAGTAGTTTTTGTCCAATAAGGAAATTTAGCATCTCCTCACGGTTTTTCTCACTATCAAATTTATCACCATAGAGCAAAACAGGGAGATAGGCACGTTGAAAGCTGGTTTCGCTGACCTCAATATTGTCTATTGTAGCTACAATTACTCGCCTGGGGTCCAGGATAGGTTCATCTTGTGAACAGGTATTAAGAAAGAGCAACAAGAATAGGAGAAAGAGGCTCAGAAAGCGGTACATTATATAATGGCCTCACAGAATTTCTCAAAACTCACTAAATTTTCAACAGTGCCTAGCGCAATTAATTTATCACCAACTTTGAATTCATAGTTTGGATCAGGATTAAAGTCGGCAACGCCACTGGTTTGTTCAACGGCAGTAATAATAATGTTGAATTTTTTTCGAATCTCTAAATCTATCATAGATTTGTTTACTGCCATAGAGTCTGCTTGAATGGTAATGGTCTCCAATGCCAGATCAAGATTACCTCTATTCAAAATAAGTTCAATAAAATCTACGACGCCTGGTGCCATTGCCTGCCGTGCAAGCTTAGTTCCGGCTGCTTCATAGGGATTGATCACTTTATCTGCGCCAGCTCGTTCCATTTTTGGGATTGATTCGGGAACAGTTGCTCTGGAGAGGATGAATAGATCATTTTTCAGGCTGCGGGCTGAAAGGGTAAGAAAGAGGTTGTCCTGATCATCTTTCAACACACCTATTAGCGTCTTTGCCCTTTCAATACCAGCTTGAATAAGGACCTCATCCTGGGTGGCATCGCCCTCGATATAGAGGAGATCTTCTTGGATCAGCATGGTGATCTTCTCGACATCTTTCTCAATAATAACGAAATTCCTGCCAGCAACTGTAAGCTCTTTGGCGATAGCCTGACCCATGCGACCATAGCCGCAAAGAATAAAATGGTCATTTAATTTCTTAACTTGTTTCGCCATACGAAATCTCCTGTAGCGTTTAAAGTCGACAGCTTGCTGAGCAATGTGACCGGCAATCAGAAAGAAAACTCCGATTCCGGAAAACATGATAACAATGGTCCAGAGATGTCCCATATCTGACATTCTCCAAACTTCCTGAAAACCCACTGTTGCCAGTGTTATGGCGGTCATATATAAAGCATCAAACCATCCAACATGTTCGATTATCACATAGCCTGTGGTCCCTAAAAGGATGATGCCAAACATTCCTAGAATCAATTGTGCTGTTCGTGTATTTAACATGCATGATAATAGGATAGAGATAGGGGTATAGAAAATAGAAAATGAAAGACAAATTGCAGAATTCATATGTGAGATCATCCCGGTGAGACAGATATCTCTAAGCATATTGCTAATGCTGCGATCATCAATTTGTCTTGAGCAATACTAAAATTTTACATTTTCTATATTCTCCTATCTACTTTATACTGCTTTCTTTCAGACCCTCAACTTTTGAATTAGATTGTTTGCTCATGAGACCAACACAAATCACAAGAAATATCCCTCATAAAAGAAAAATTCAAATGGAGTTTGTATGTCAAAAATTGTAGATGTTTTTAGCCGTCAGATCATGGATTCCCGTGGGAATCCC
>JAUVKO010000010.1 GCA_030596225.1 Fidelibacterota bacterium | reverse complement strand
TCTGCCGGTTCACCCTCTATGGAATGAATCAAAGAAGTTTCTTCTCCACAAACAAATGCACCAGCACCGCGAAATATTTCCATATCAAAATTGAAATCGGAACCAAATACGCCCTTTCCAAGCAAACCATATTCTCTGGCTTTAATGATCGCACTGTCTAATCTTTGAATAGCAAGCGGATATTCACTTCTCACATAAACATAGCCCCTTTCTGCACCAATGGCATAAGCAGCAATCAACAGTCCTTCAATAAGAGAGTGGGGATCAGCTTCAATAATCGAACGGTCCATAAAAGCACCGGGATCACCTTCATCAGCATTACACAAGATATATTTTAAATCCCCGGGAGATTCTGCACAGAATTTCCATTTTAGCCCCGTTAGAAATCCACCACCACCGCGTCCCCGCAGGCCAGATTTATATACTTCATCAACGATCTGCTCAGGTGTCATATCATTTAAAGCCTTGGCGGTGGCGAGATAGCCGTCACGACCAATGTATTCATCAATTATTTCCGGATCTATCAAACCGCGATTTCTAAGTGCAACAAGAATTTGGTTTTTGAAAAAACCAATCTCATTCATAATTGGAACGAGACTTTTCTTCTTGAATTCCACAAACAAATGTTTTTCAACAATCCGTCCTTTAATCAGATGTTCTTCGACAAAGAAAGGAACATCTTCCACATGTAGTTCTTTATAGAATATTCCCTCAGGATGAATTATCATTATCGGTCCCAGAGCACAAAATCCGTTACAACCGGTTGTTTCAACTAGAATTTCATCTTCTAGTTCCCTGCGTTTAATTTCCTGAACTAAAGCATCTCTAACCTTTAACGATCCGCCTGAAACGCAACTTGTACCGGCACAGATTAAAATATGTATTCTATAAACTTTTTCCATTTATTCTTCCTGCTTCCGATTTTGTGAATTTAAATAAGTGAACAAAATCACCTGTGGAATATTTATCATCGTTTAATACGTTGTTTCACTACCCATAGCCAGGGCATAATCTTTCAGAACATTGCCAGCAATAACATGTTCATCAAGAATTTCTATAATTTTTTCTTCAGTTAAATCAATGTATTTAACAGGTGCCGTTCCCTTTACTTCAATTGTGGCCATAGGTTCACGGTTGCATAAACCGGCACAGCCGGATGAAGTTAAAATAATATCAGTCAGACCACGTTTTTCGATCTCATGAATAAGTACATTCATAATCTTTCGCGCCCCAGCAGCTATTCCGCAAGTCCCCATATGTACATTAATTTTGACTCTGTGTGAACCATCACGCATAGTGATTTTGCCTTCTACCTTGGCTTTTATCTTTATTAAATCTTCTATACTTAATTTGGGCATTGCTATTACCTTCCTAAAAAAAATTACTATTCATTAGATTTCATATAAGGTTGGAGCAAATCTCTTACTTTATCAAGTTCAACCATGCCATATGTTTCATCATCAATAACAACCACAGGAGCCAAACCGCATGCTCCCAGGCAACGTACACCTTCGAGGGAAAATTGTCTGTCTTTGGTCGTTTCTCCGGGACTAATATGCAGTATTTTATGCAGTGAATCAGTTATTTTACTCGCACCTTTTACGTAACAGGCAGTGCCAAGACATACTCGTATCAAATGTTTGCCACGGGGTTTCATTGTGAAAAACGAATAAAACGATACAATTCCATAGATATCGGAAGATGGAATGTTTAAACCTTCTGCTACATAATCATGAACCACAGGAGGTAAATACCCAATAATCTTCTGAGTTTGCTGCAAGACCGAAATAATCGAACCGGGTTTTGTACGATTAACTGCAAAAATATCGTCTATTTTTTGCTTGGCACCATTGAGCTTTTCCTCTTCTAAAAATTGAATGAATGCTTTGGTTTCCCGAGTTTCTACCTGCATCGCCTTTATTCTTTCCCTTTAAATAATTTAAAAACCATACGCTTAATACTATCCAGAGACTTTACTGATAATCCATATTGAATAATTATTCTACTTCATCAAACATTCTAGTCGTTATTTCTTCGAGACCATCACTTTGTTCACAAAGATATTTGTTATAATTCGCTTGACCAATACCCGCTGGGTAAATCAGCGGCTGGATTGACTGTGAGTCCAATTTGATATCAGCAACAACACCATCATTATTTAATGAATCGTAATCAATACTGCTTAAACTAGGATACTTAGTGATAATTTCCTGCTCCCAGATACTTTGACTATCCTCTGCGTCCCAGCTTTGCCCCATTCGCTTAGCCAGTTCTTTAACAATCCACCATGTTGGTTTGGCTGAGCCCGGAGGGTCAACAGCTTTACGAATCCGATTCACACGATTATCAGAACTAATATAAGTGCCATCGTATTCAACCCAGACTGCAGCAGGGAGCAAAACATCAGCATTTTCGTTTGACTCGTCAGCAAATAAATCCTGCACGACCAAAAACTCTTGAGAACTTCGTTCTGTAACACTAACTCCCATTGAATAGAGGAATTTATATTTTGATATATCAAAATCTACACCGGCTTTAATTCCCATAACAGCAGCACCCAAGGTGTTATTCTGTTTATTAAGGGAATGGGTTTCCAGTTTGGTGATATTTTTAAGGCCTGAAATATCATACGCAGGATCATGAATTATTATTGTTTCACCATCGATCTCTTTTTCGAGACCTTCAAGATTATTTAAATGCACAGCAGCAAATTTTGATATTTGTGTATCTCTGGTATCAACAACAATCAATTTTGCTCCGCTTTTTACTGCTTGTTTCACATAAGTAGCCGCAACTGGATTCTCTCTTGTTATATCTGACCCGACAATAACAATTGATGCTGCTTTAGCTAATTCAGGATAAGCTATTCCTATTTGAGCTACTGATTCAAAATGAAAAACATTATCAGTGGCTATTACACTTTTGAAAAATTTCTGTGTCTGAAAGTGATCTTCATTGGTGTTTTTTGGTGAAACAACACATCCAATCGAGTTGGCACCATGTTTCTGCTTTATATCCTTAAGTTTTGAGATTATCAAGTCCAGAGCCTCATCCCATGATGACTCGACAAGGCTGCCATTTTTTCTAATTTTCGGTTGTGTTAAACGCTTTGGAGAATTAAGAAAATCATATCCGAAACGACCCTTATAACATAATCGTCTTTGATTAGGTTCTGAATTCTCAATCCCCTTAACCTTTACAATTTTACCATCCTTTATGTGAAGATCAAGCTGACATCCAACTCCACAATAATAGCAGGTTGTGCGGATATGCTCTACTTCCCACTTTCTTGAGTCATAGCGGTTCTTTGTCTCAAACAACGCACCTACAGGACAAACCTCAATGCATTCACCGCAGTAAACACAATCAGAAACGGGGAGGTCCAAATCGCCTTTAACCACAATTTTAGCAATATTTCCACGATATCCATATGATATGGCATTATTCACCTGAATATTGTTACAAGCCTGGACGCATTTGCCACAAAGAATACAGCGTGAAAAGTCACGTCCTATAAGTGAGTTTTCTTCTTCAAGAGGATATTGAGTTGGTATCCTGTCCAGAGTTCTTTCAGTTACCTGATATCTATATGCCAGAGCTTGAAGTTCACATTGACCGTAGGCAACACAAATATCTTCTGCTTTGTCGTACTCCTTGACATCCTGCTGATAATCTGTCCATTCCTGGGGATATACACCACGAATTGCACAATTATGATTACCTGAAATAAATAAAAATTCGATAATTTGTTTTCGCGCAGCCAGAATGCGTTTTGTGTTTGTGTGTACTTCCATTTTAGCTGAAGCCGGTGTGGAACAGGATGCTACAGGTCCCCGGCCACCTTCGACATCAACAATGCACATGCGGCAGGCTCCGGTAGGGGTAGTGTCCTTCAGATAGCAAAGTGTTGGAATATATATTCCATTCCTACGAGCAACCTCCAAAATTGTCTCACCTGCTTCAAACTCATATGTATGACCGTTTATTTGAATAGTACTCATACTTTATCAAATTCCTTATAAGTGATGCTTGCCGGTATTTTTCTGTCATTCAAATTGTTGCTATAACAAATTAGACCACAATTAAGGCATCTTGCTGCCTCCTGGCTTGCTTCTTCTTCAGTCAAGTTATACTCCGGAGTAGAATTAATCCGGGCAGCCTTGAAGTTTTCAGCATCTGTGATTTGATAAATATTCTGCAGAAGATCTTCATCCGTAATCACATCCGTCTCCGGTCCAATTGGCTCGCCATCAATCTTAAGCTGCAAGGCTCTAGCCATTTTCCGACCTCTGCCAACAGCAACAACAACACCAGCAAAATCACTATGACGCCCCACTTCAGAAACGGCAAAAAGGCCCAGATTTGCCTCATCCTTAATCACCTTCAGAATTTCAGTTGCTTCCCATGTATTGTCAGCTTCTTTATTAAACATCATTTCCGGCAGGCGGCCAGCTCCGATTATTAAATAATCCAGCGGTATATTCACCAAATCGCCATATTGTGTTTTAATGCTAATTTCTGATAAGTTATTATCGTTACCACGCAGTTTTGTAGGTATGGCTGAGAATATGTAGTTAATGTTGTCAGACTCAATCAGTTTCATATTATTGTTTAGCACTTCTGATTTATCAAATGGATAAATCACGGTAATATCGCTGGCACCATTATCAAGACAAACCTGGCTGGCTTTCAATGCTGCTTTTCCACCACCAACTATCACAACTTTTTTAGCGCTATGTTGTTTTTTATTGTCCTGAGCTGTATATAAAAAGTCAAGGAGTAGTGTTGTGTTGGGAATAGGACCATCTCCAAATTGTTTCCCACCTAATATCTGTTTGCTGTCCCATCCTCCTGTTGTCAATAGAATCATGTCAAAATTCTCAGAGAATAATGATTCAAACGAAAAGTCTTTCCCGATTTGTGTTTCAGTGCGAGCTTCAATGCCCATTTCCAGAATTCCCTCGATCTCCCAATCCAGCACTTCTCTCGGCAAACGATCTTCTGATATTACGTTACGTAATATTCCACCCAGCTTATTTGTTGCTTCCAGTACAGTTGGGCTATGACCCAGCCGTCTCAGATAATAAGCGGCAGTTAAACCTTCTATACCACCTCCGATAACAGCAATCTTTTTACCTGAACCATCAGGAATGTAGGGCAAATCCCGCAAGCCGTTTTCCATATCATAAGTTGAAACAAATTTTTTCAGACCATTTATTGTAACCGGTTGATCGATAAGATTTCTACGGCAGGCGACCTCGCATGGAGCAGGACAGATCCAGCCACAAATGAGGGGGAAGGGATTTTTTTCCTTAATTACAGTAACCGCATCATGATAGTTACCGGCAGATATCTGTCGAATATATTCAGGAATATCAATCTCGGCTGGGCAGGATCGCTGGCAAGGAGCAGTACACTCACTCGTTTTCTGATCAGCCAGAATTCTTTTAGTTGCCGATGTCAGCGTTATAATGTCCTTGGGGCAAACTTCAACACAGATACCACAGGCAACACATTTTTCTTTATCAACGAGGGGTAAATTATTTGGCCCCATTGAAAGTGCATCAAAAGGACATGCCCTTACGCAGGTACCCAACCCTAGACAACCTATATCACATTCTTTGCTGCCCCCAAATAGAAGTACTGCAGCCCGGCAATCCGGAACACCATCATATGTATATTTGAGATCTGAATCCTGAGTACCGTAGGTACAACCACAGCCTGAGATTTCAGGTTCTTTTTCTTCAACTGTCTGCCCCATTACCAGAGCCACATTCTGAGCAATCTCAAATCCACCAGCTGTACATACTTCTACTTTGGCTTCACCTGCAACAACAGCCTTTGCAGCTGCACCGCATCCAGCATATCCACAACCACCGCAATTTGCTCCCAACAGGGATTCTTCCACCTTTTCAATTAAGGGGTCTTCATATACGTAGAAAACCTTTGCAGTAATGGCCAGTAGTACTGAGGCTGTAAAACCCAAGCCTAAAAGAAATAAGGTTACACTAATCATTATGATCTCACAATCCTACAGGGTTCAAGTTCAAATTTTAAGAGCACTATCAATTCCAATGAAACCGAAAAAAGCCAGAGCCATTATGCCTGCAGTAACAAGCGCGATGGCAGTATCCTGAAATGCTTTGGGAATAAATGATATTTCAAAGCGTTCCCGTATTCCGGCAAAAAGAACAATCGCGAGTGTAAATCCGACTGCAGAAAAAAGAGCGAAAAACACGCTATCCATAAAACTGAGTTCTTTCCTGACAACAAGAACAGCCACACCCAAAATGGCACAGTTAGTGGTGATCAATGGCAGGAAAATACCAAGCGAATTGTATAGAGGAGCCATCACCTTTTTCATAACCATTTCCAACAGTTGAACTAGAGCTGCAATCACCAGGATAAAAACGATTGTCTGCAAGTATTCGATATGCATTGGTATCAGAAAAAAATGGTGAAATAACCAAGTGAAACTAGTGGCAAAAGTCATCACAAACATTACCGAAATGCCCATTCCCATCGCAGTCTCCATTTTTTTCGAAACCCCCATGAAGGGACAATTCCCGAGATATTGGGCCAGTAAAATATTTTTAACCAATATTGCATTAATAGCCAGTACAATAATTTCCATTTATAGCTCCCGTTTACTTTTTGGGGATTAAATTCATTATAGCCAGCAGAAACCCCAGACAAATAAAGGCGCCCGGTGCTTCTATCATAAATGCGAGAGGCTCATATGAATCCCACATTATGTACTTGCCAAAAATGGTTCCAGCGCCCAGGATTTCCCTTATGGAAGAAATCAAAAAGAGTGATAATGTAAAACCGAGCCCAATTCCCAGTCCATCTGCTGCTGAGAGAAAGACGGGATTCTTTGATGCAAATGCTTCTGCTCTTCCTAGAATGATGCAATTGACCACAATCAGGGGAATAAAAATGCCAAGCTTCTCATAAATTGAGTAAAAATAGGCCTGCATTAGTAATTCAACTATCACTACAAAAGTAGCAATAATCAGGATATAGGAGGCAATACGAACCTTTTTGGGGATTAATGTTTTTATTGAAGAAATGATAATGTTTGAGAAAAACAGAACAAATGTAGTGGCAATTCCCATCCCGATTCCATTTTCGGCTGCTTTGGTTACAGCCAGTATTGGACAAAGACCCAGTACTAACCGAAAAGGTGGTAATATCTCCCAAAAACCTTTGGTGAATTCGCTGACAATCGTTTTACTCTTAGCCATTTAGTATATGCCTTCAGATTTATTTATTTTGAATTTCTTTTTTAATTTCAGGATATAGTTTTACACTTTCTACTACAGCAGAACAAACCGCCCTGGAAGTGATTGTTGCTCCTGACACTCCATCGATAATACCAGCATCCTGTTTTACAGAAAAGTTTGCGTTAAGCTGTCGGCCATTAAAATTATCCTTGAACATTGGCTCAGTAACTCTGGCACCCAAGCCCGGTGTTTCTGAATGGGTTAAAATATCAATTCCGGTAATGATATCCTTTTGCATATCATAGCCGACCATTACCCCAACATCCCCACCATATCCAGACCCCTTTGTTTCATATGCGATTGCCCATGGTTCGCCATCTTTTTTACCGACAAAAACAAGTTTTTCTGCCTGACTTGCTGCTACTGTGCGTCTGTCCTTTAGATAATCATTTGTAGAAGTGTTAAGAACTCTCTCCAGTGCAGGTCCCTGTACATAGAATAAAATTTGTACTGTAATTTGCTTTTATGTTCCAGCCCTAACAGCAGCCAGGAGAAATCCACATACTGTCGCAATGGTTGTAAGGACGACAACCATTTTTACTAATTCTTTCATGATTTACCCTTTATAGCATTATCACTTTAGCTGTTGTTGGTTTTTTATTAATTCTATCCAGCAATGGTGTAAACAGGTTCATGATGAGAATCGCGAAAAAGACTCCATCCGGATAATTACTCCAGGCTCTCAGGATTATAGTTAAAATTCCAATACTTAACCCAAACACAATTTTCCCCCATTTGGTAAAGGGAGAACTGGAAAAATCGGTGGCCAGAAAAAATATTCCGATCATAGCATTTCCTGTTAAAAGATGAAACAGGGGATTGGCATACATATCAGCATTAACAAGCCAGAATATTGTTGACATGAAGACCATGCCGGCAGCAAAGGAAACAGGCGTTTCCCAGCTATAAACACCCTTGTATATAACAAATAGTCCCCCAAGTAATAAAAGAAATACAGCGCCGCTTCCAAGCCCGCCGGCCTGTTGTCCGAAGAAAAGGTCAACCAGCCCAATATCAGCTATGGTTTCAACGCCCCCTTTTTTTAGTAAGTATAGAGGATAACGAAAATCAAAATTCAAATTGTATTCTGCGGAAGCAAGATCATAATTAAAATAATTTGGCCACGAAATTTTCGAAAGAGCCCAGCCTACAATTACAGGGTTAAATGGGTAACAGCCCAAGCCGCCAAATATTTCTTTGCCAACAAGGATTCCGAGGAAAGTACCAGAGATTATCAGCCAATATGGTGCACTGGCGGGCATTATCAGAGCAAATAAAAGACCAGCAAAGATTGCACTTCCATCTTCAATGGATGCGGGTTTTCTAAAAAGTCGACGGATTAATATTTCACTTATCACTGCCGTTGAGATGGCAACAGAAATGACCCTTGCTGCGTGCATTCCATAGGTAAAAACGCTAAATACCGCAACCGGCAGAAGAGCCAGAATGAGAAAAAAATGGACCTTTGAGACATTCGAGTCATTATGCCAGTGAGGTGGACTTGAGACAATTAATTTCATAGAATATTCTTTTCCTGGATATTTTTTATTCTGCTGTCATTAAATTTTGTGTAGTAAGCTCTTTCTTTGCCAAACGTATCAATTGTATAAGAGATCTACCAGCCGGGCAATGGTAGGCACATAAGCCACACTCCAGGCAGCTTTCAATATCAAGATCCCGGCATTTATCAAAGATTGAAAATTCAGCATAACGGCCAATCAGGTTCACTGGCAGGTCTAACGGACAGACCTCGACACAACTACCGCAGTTTATACACTGTTGATTCTGAAAGCGATATACTTCTGAAGAATCCTGAACATAGATCATATCTACGTCACCGGTAACAGGAATATCTGTTGTGTAACATGAATCGCCTCTCAGAGGACTTCCAAGAATAATTTTGGCATTGTCGGCAATAGGAATGTCTTTCAATAACTCTTTAAGTAGAGTTCCAATTCTGACTTTATAATTAACAACACCGTTCTTACTAATAATTGAAACCGTTTTATAGACTGCAGGTAACCCCTCTTTTAATGCTAAAACGGCGGAGAGCAGTTTTTCAATACTTAAAAAACCAATTTGGTCGGAATGATCGGAATCAACAATATCATTTGCGATAATTTCCGGCAAACTATGGGGATATTTGGACTTAATTAATTTTATCTCAGCAATTCCCCCGGCAACTTTTTTTGCCAGATCAGATTGTTCACCAGAAACTGCCAGAACTACTCTTTCTGCCCCGGTGATATGCTTTATTAATTCTAATCCTTCGCGTATAAGCTCTTCATTTTCTCTAAACAACTGTTGTTGTATTACTGCCGGCGGATCCGGATCAACCGCACTGACAATCACTGTTTTGATATCTGACAACTTACTTGATAGTTTCAGATTAGCCTGGTTGAGAAGACGTAATAGCTTTGCGGGGTCCTTTTTTAAATATTCAGGTTCACTTTTAACATGCTCACTTAACTCATCTTTTCCTTCAACTTCGATCCGCAGAACCGTATAATCTCCATCGGGAAAGGCTAAACCTTCAACACCTGCAACTGTGCCTGTAACAGTAGAAACCAGTCCTGGAATAATCTGTTCACCAGTCACCAGACGAGTACCGTCTTTGATCTTTAATGCTTTTTCTTTCCCATCATATCTTCTAACTGGCAGAATTATTTCTTTTGGCTCAGGGAAGTCAATAATTTCGATTTCAGTATTATTTAAAGTTAATTGATTCATTTTTCCTATTTCCCACAATTATTGATGACAGATCGAACAATCATCTTCACCATCAGTATGACATTCCACGCAGGTTGCGCCGATGCAGTTTAAATGAATGTCATTATCTTCGCATAGTGATTCATATTTTGTATTGTAATGACAGCGTCTGCAGCTTACTGCAGGAATACTTTCTTCTGGATTATATCTATGGTGACAGAATTCACAGCCCAGATCAAGTTCTTCAGGAGAGGCATGCAGAGAATGATTGAATTCAACCAGCCCCATCGGTACATCAAATTCAACCAGCTCGGGTTCTGGAATAGCTTTAAAATTGTTGACATTATGACAAAAACCACATTCTACCGAACCAGATATGTGACAACTGCTGCAGTTTTCACCGATGCATCGTTTGTGAACACTGGCATCTGGACAGAGATTAGTATTCTCCCGGCTGTAATGACAACTCCGGCAATTCATTTCAGTCTGATCTTCCGGCGAATAATCATGATGGCATTCGCTACACTCGATATCTAGAGCAGTATGTGCCATATGATCAAATAGAACGGCGCCTCCCTTAGTTTCAAATGCTACCCTGACAGGCTCCGTTTGTTTTTCAAAAGCATATCCCCAGATTGCAATAATTAACAGAATAGCAGTTGCCAGTAAAATGTAATTCCTTTTATCAGCGAAATTGAAACCGTTATTATTTTCCATTCATTTTCTCTTCTTGATTTGTAATATTAGGCATTACAGATACAATTGATGTGAAGTTTTCTTTCCCACACAGTATCAAAGGAAATATGCCCAGTATCAGTATTTTGATACACCAGGATTAATTTATCCTTACCAAATTCCATAGAATAGGAATTTGTAATGTATTTATCCTTTCCCGCTATTAGTACCAAGCAATTATAGTACCAATGCAATTATCCGTAAATATTAATTACATTACCAGAATAAAATTTATTTGGAACTATATTTTTCGTGTAATTCCTTGCGCATTTCGGCCGAAATTGGATGGGCCATTTCTTTAGATCTTGCGATGTAATCAAATTTTACATAAGTTGGACTTTTTTCATTGTGACAAGCAAGACAGGTCTGTTCAGTTTGTTCTTCCAAACCAACAGTTTTGCCATCCAGCTTACCGATGAATATGGCTTTCATTTTTTTGCTTGATTTATAGCTCTTGCCGGGACCATGACAAGCTTCACATGAGACACTCTGGAGTCCAGTCATTCTTTTAACATCTCTAGTGGGTTTCCCTTTTTCGGTTTTTTGATCCCAGAAGGAGGCGTCTTTGACTTCATAACCACCATTACCATAACCGGTAGCATGACAGGACAGGCACTCAGGTGCTTCGTATGCGGCAACCTTAAGTCCCATTTCCTGGGCAATCTTTGCTGATTCAGCTGATTTCAAGGTTTCAAAAGCATTGGCATGTGGGCCTTCTGACCACTTAACATACTGGGCGCCCTTTTTACTGCTTTTATGGCACGTTTTACATCCGTTTGTACCAACGTAATCAAATGACTGAGTCCAGGCAAAACTAACGATTGTTAAAAGTAAAAATATTTTCCTCATGGCATTCTCCCTCTCTAGCTAATCTGAAAAATCTAATAATCGAAGAACATTAAAAAAGCCGAATAATTATCATTTAATGCCCTGCTCAATCTATTTTGTTTTAGCATTAATGGCAAGTGGAACACGGAATCATTATTTACTCAGATTGACTCAAAATTGTGGAAGTTCTCATGAAACTATGGAGACCAAACACAAATATTTCCTAGAGCAAACAACACTATTTAGCTCAACATTATCTATAACGATTTTGGAATGGTTTCGGTTACCTTTTATTCGCCTTCATCCCGACGATAAAGTCGGGACTTCGTCGCGATGTCACACATAAAGCTGTGGGATGGATGTTACGTTGTACTATTGGAAAATGTAATGAGGAACATTGCCAAGGCTATTTAAAAGGAGAGCTCTAAGCGTGAACAAATCATATAATGCTCTAATTACAATCATACTGGGATTGCTATTTTCACTCACATCTTTTGGTTTTATCGATGAGGAAAAGCCCTGTGGGCATGCTCACCAGGATGTTTTTTTAAGGGATGTAGCTCCGACGACAGAGCAGCAGAAGATCGACATTCGCTATTATAGTCTGAATTTTGACATTGATATTGCCACTACTTCCATGACGAATGAGTTCTTAGTAGAATTGGTGGTGCTTGATACAAGTCTGGAAGTTATTGAACTGGACTATTCTACGGATAATTCTGGAGTAGGAAATATCACAGTTACCAATGTTCTGTTTGATGATGATTCTGTTATTTTCTATCATGGTAATGATCTACTAAGGATACCTGTTGTTGAAAAGCCAGGACTTGGCCAACGAATATCTGTCCGCATCTTCTCAGAGTCAGGACCGGCTAATAACCATGATGACCAGGGCTTTAACTGGGATTATGAATCCGGACGACGTGCAATCTGGACCAATTCACAACCTTATGACGCACGGGACTGGTGGCCTTCAGTGGATTATCCTCGGGATAAAGCTGATTCAGTGGATATTGTGGTGACCATAGACGATTATATGACCGTAGCCTCCAACGGTCGTCTGGTTTCTACTCTTGATCATGGAGATGGCAGTAAAACCTGGCACTGGCATGTGGGACACCCCATTGCCACCTATCTGGTATCTCTTTCCATCTACGAATTCTATGAATGGGGTGACATTTATGTAGATGCTAATAATGATACTTTGCCGATACAGTTCTATACCTATAGTCACCCGGATAATCCCTACCCATCATACATGACAGCAAATTATCGGTTATTACCGGATATGATCCGTCTGTTTGAAAGCCAATTTGGACCCTATCCCTTTATGGATGAAAAATATGGTCATGCCGAATGGGGAAAAAGTTATGGTATGGAGCATCAAACCCTGACATCCATGGGGGATCCTACAGAACGACGGGTTGCTCATGAATTGGCCCATATGTGGTTTGGGGATATGATCACCTGTTACAGTTACCACCATATTTGGATTAATGAAGGTTTTGCCCGTTATGCTGAAGCCTTGTGGTGGGAAGAGCATTATGGACCAGCAGGCTACCGTGAAAAGATGAAGGCTTTTGAATATTACGGAACAGGCACCATTTATGTTGAGGACCCAGAGACTGAATCCATTTTTGGTTTAAGCCTTTCATATAATAAACCAGCCTGGGTGTTGCACATGTTAAGACACATGGTCGGAGATGAGACCTTCTTTGAAATTCTGCAGACTTATGCAGCCGATCCAGAATTCAAATACAAGACCGCCACTACGGAGCAATTCCAGATGGTCTGTGAAGAGATCACAGGTCTTGATCTGGATAATTTTTTCCAGCAGTGGATCTATGGACCTGGTTTTCCTCACTACCGAGCCTATCGTGCACAAACTGGGGAGGATCTACTGATCCAGACCATCCAATCAGGGATTGTTTTTGATATGCCCGTGGATTTTCGAATTACGACAACAAGTTCAGTAATTGATACTGTATTGAGAATCAATGAACAATTCATGACCTTTCATTTTCAGATTCCACCGGGGGAGATTGTTACAGGGCTGGTTATGGATCCTGATGATTGGATACTGAAGTCAACAGATTATGTCATCGGGGTGATTGAAGATGAACAGGTGGGTCCGGAGTACTTTGAGCTTGGACAGAATTATCCCAATCCATTTAATCCGATGACGATTATCCCCTATAGTTTGGATAAGAGCGGGCCTGTCCATATAAGTATTGTAGACGTAATGGGAAAAGAGGTGGTTGACTTGATAAATAGTAACCAAATCCGTGGACATCACAAAACATCCTGGAATAGTCTGGATCAACAGGGGAAAGCGGTGGAGGCAGGGATCTACTTTTGCAGGTTGCAAGCTGGAATCCAAACTGAAATCCGGAAATTACTCTTGGTAAAATAGCATGGGGTGGATCCCAGGGTTGAATTATCGGCTGTTGACATTGTCTCAAATGATCAAAATGACATCAGACAACCTTCCGGGTTCTTTGAATTTCTGAAGGACCAATGGGGAAAAACTAACTTTTGGTGAATAAAATATTTATTCCCGTCATCCTGAGCACTTCGGCTACGCTCAGTACGGGCTCCGTCGAGGATAATCAGTTTCAAACACGCTCTACGAAATACTAGTTTCAAGCCATAGCTATTAATCATAATGCTTTGCAAAAGGGTCGAGATCCTTCGCTGGCGCTCCAGGATGACTGTTTTTACGAACTCGCTAAATCAGAGGATGGTACAGAGCTTCTCAACATGTTTCTGCTTACCAAAAACCAGTAATTGATCTGAAGATAGCAGTTTCTCATTCACGTCAGGAATAATATCCTTTTCCTGGCCGTCACTTGTTCGTCTGATGAGGAGAATATCCACGCCATAAGATTGGCGGACATTGAGAGAGCGCAGGGATTGATTCACAAAAGTTGATGGCGTATTAATACGAGCCAGAAAGAACCCGGGGATAACTTCTGATTTTTCATGGTATTGCTTCTGAATGAATTTCATGGAGTTGGCTATGGCCTTAGCGGATTCCGTGTGAATCAGTAATTCTTGATATTGATGAACAATTGCCGTGCGTTCCACTTCACCATTTAAAATGTTGTTGTCATCAACAACGGGTAATGCTTCTAAATCCATTTCGGTCATTTTCCGTAGTGCCTCATGGATAGGGGTTGCATCGGAGATCACTTCGAACTTACGGTTCATCATATCCCTGACCGTCACGCCAGCAGGAATGTCTTCCTGATGATTAAGAAATCTACGCATGGCAGAATGGGTGATAATACCGATCAGATGACCATCCTCGTCTTTGACATAGAAATTTAAAGCAGAACTTATAGACAATTTCTCCAGGAGACCTTCCAGGGAAAGAGATTCCGGAATCGTATTAATGATTTTTTTCTTTAAAGTGTTTACGCTGATCTGATCCAGAACATTGATGTCTTTACCACCATAAATATCGATTCCGCGACGTTTCAGTTTCAGGGTGTAAATATTGGCCCCGTCCAGAAGTCGAGATGAAATGACCATGGCAATAATGCTGGTGATCATCAAAGGCAGAATAACTGAATATTCAGTTGTCATTTCAAAAATGATCAGGACTGCTGTAACCGGTGCATGGGTTGTGGCGGCAACCATGGCTGCCATTCCCACCAGGGCATAAGCACCACTACTGGCGGTTATCTCCGGGAACATTGTGTGAATAATACTTCCCATTGCGCCACCCAGCATAGATCCTATAAAAAGAGAAGGTGCAAAAATGCCACCGGAGGCACCGAAACCCATTGACAGTCCAGTGGCTAAAATCTTAGCCAACACCAGACCAGCGGCAATGGCTAGACCCAGATTTCCACTAAGAACCGATTCCATTGTCTCATAGCCCACTCCCAAAATCTGAGGGAGATAGACCGCTACTCCACCTAGTAAAGCGCCACCGAGGAGACCTTTAACAGCAACGGGTGCTTTCAAGGCATCAAAAACATCTTCACTCTTGTACAAGGACCGGACAAAAAACCAGGCTACGAAGCCGGTAACAACACCTAAAATAATATAGAAAATAATCTCAATGGGTGAGTGCAGAGTGTATGCCGGTGGTACAAAGGCCGGGAAGTCACCATACAAACTGCGACTGATGACGGTTCCAAAAACTGAAGCAATGATAATAGGTCCAATTGCTGCGGCACTGAAATCACCAAGAATCACTTCAGATGCGAAAATGGCTCCGGCAATAGGCGCATTAAAAGTAGCTGCAATCCCAGCGGCAGCACCACAACCGATAAATGTCTTCATGCGGCGTACGGAAACTTGAAAGAGTTGTCCCACAGACGAGCCGAATGCTGAACCAATTTGAACAATTGGACCTTCTCGTCCTACAGAAGCACCGGAAGCGATGGACATGGCTGAGGCAAAAGCCTTGATGATCACTACTCGCATCCGAATGAATCCGTTTTGGGTTGCCACTGCATTCATGACCTCTGGAACACCATGACCCTTGGCTTCTGAAGCAAAGCGCTTAACGAACCAAGCTACCAGGGCACCTCCTAAAGCCGGAATGCCAATTTTGAAATATAGTGGGGCTTCCATGACAACATCTATGAGGGCACCCTGTCCCCATAGAGAGTGTCGAAAGAAGTCAATAAGAGTTCGGAATCCAGCTGAGATCACTCCGGCAAAAATTCCGATGAACATGGCCATGATAATAACAAATAGCTGATCAAAAGATTTGATTTTGAAAAGGATGTTTTGTATCCACACATAGCGAGCGCGACGACGATTTAGTTGCCGGCGAAGCTTTTTAATTCGCTCTTTGCTCGGGGGGGCGCTCATGTGTTCTTGAATTTCCTTTCTGAAAACTCAGATAAATACTTGCTGTTAAGTAAACCAACTGATGTTGCTTTGCAAGAAAGGTCTTCATGCAGCTCGAGGAGATTCTTCTTTAGCAGAACAAGGTTTAGGCTTAACTTTAATCTTAAACAAGGAGGCGCATATGAAAGCATTCCTATCTGGTTTTATTCTGATCCTCTCACTAAACGGGTTATTTGCCCAGCAGGCAGACTCTCTTATGAGTCAATCTGTGTACCAACATGCCTGGGATACGGCAATGAAAGATGGAACGATCAGCTCGGAAGAGCGTGCTCTTATGGATATTCTGGTCGAGTCATTACTGCTTTCGATTGACAGTAGTCGTGTCCTGGAATCCCAGTGGAGCCCTGGTCTTGATATTCAGCAAGCTCTGGACCAGTCCGGTCGATGGCCGCTGGTGCTCCAAAACATAGTAATTGGTTCTGGACTCTATGGATGGGGAATTCCCTATGTTCTGCATGCTGAAGATGGTCGTTGGTTTGTCGGTGGTGAGATGATTTCCATGGGTGGGGCTTTTTATCTCACCTATCAGTACACTAAGAATATGGAAATGTCCCATGCTCGAACCCAAATGATGCGCTATGGTTCATTACTGGGTCTACGCTATGGTTTGGGTGTAAATCAACTTCTGGATCTATATGACAATAGCGGCGAGCAACGCGAAACCCTTTGGGCCTGGATCCTAATGGCATCGGTACCAGCAGGTCATTATGGTGGGGAATATTTGTTCAATGAGTATCAACCATCCAATGGACAAGCCTGGACATGGACCATGTGGACCGGAGTTGCTGGATTGACAGCGGGCTTGGTCCATAGTGTAGTGGTTGAACGACCTGAAGAGCCTGAAAATGAATGGGACATCTGGGGTAATTATAATGAGGCTGCCATGGATCAATATGATAAAGATATGGAAAAATGGCGAAAACAGAAGACTATAACAGAGTTAATCGCCTATCCACTAGGTGTATGGGGTGGCTATCGACTGGTTAATGACAAACAATATAGTTTTGGTGATGCTTTAATGTTACTTCAGGGTTGGGGTTTTGGTTTTTATAACACCATGATGCTGCAGTCAATTTTATTTGATGAGGGTGATGAAGATATGTTTTTCCTGGTCTCTGGATTAGGTGCCATCGGTGGTGCTTTCGTGTATGACCACTGGATAAAATCCTATGATTTCAACTTTGGCCAATCAACACTTATGCTACTTGGCTCAGCCTCAGGCACTGCATTTGGGTGGGGTACTGCAATATTGCTGAACGTGCAGGAAAAGGAACCAATGCTGGCACTGGGTTTGATTGGCTATGG
>JAUVKO010000117.1 GCA_030596225.1 Fidelibacterota bacterium | reverse complement strand
CCGGTCTGACGGTCACCAATGATCAACTCACGTTGTCCGCGACCAATGGGAATCATACTATCAATGGCTTTAATACCGGTCTGAAGGGGCTGATTTACAGGACTTCTAGCCAGCACACCCAAAGCTTTACGCTCTACCGGGAAGCTCTGCTCAGACTTGATATCACCTTTACCGTCCATTGCAGTCCCAATTGGGCTAACCACACGGCCGATAACTGCATCGCCGACACCAACAGAAACAACTTTACCGGTTCGTTTGGCTTGATCACCTTCTTTTACCAAGCTGGTATTACCAAAAAGCACTAATCCAACCTCATCTTCTTCGAGGTTCATAGCCATACCCACAACGCCGTTGGGAAGCTCGATCAGCTCGGAGGCCATAGCATTTTCCAGTCCACTTACCCGGGCAATACCGTCACCAACCATGATAACTTCGCCAATTTCAGCAACGTCAATGGAGAGATCCAGCTTACTCAATTCTTCCTGGAGTAATTTTGTGATTTCGTCTGTTCGAATATCTGTCATATTCCTGATTTCCTTTAGGACTAGACCAGCGCTTGTCTGATCCGAGCGAGTTTGCTGGACAACGAAGCATCCAGAATAGTATTACCAACTCGTAATGTTAAACCACCCAGGATATCCTGATTCACTTCCGCAGTAAAATCAGGTTTCCAGGATGTGACTGATTGGACAACATTGTGGATACGTTCCACCGTTGCGCTAGAAAGCTCACCGGTACTCACAGCATGCACCTTGACCTGTCCACTACGCTGATAAAAGGCAGTCTCCAGGCTCTTGATGATCATTCCCAATAATTTCATATCGCGCTCTTCACCCAACTGAGCTACGAAGGCTTGATTAATCGGGTGTAGGTCTGGATAGACCTTTGCCAATAGTTCGATCTTTTCAGAAGCTTTCAGTTTGGTTGAAGCCAAAAAGGCCTTGAGTGCTGGCTCCCGACGATAACTGGCATAGAAATCCTGCATGGAGCGGTAAACCGGTTCCAGGGCAGCCTTGCTTTCAGCGATCTTGAGCAGGAGGTTAGCGTACTGGCGACTTTTTGCAGATGTACGCATTAATTCTGTCCGTAATCCTTGAGAGCATCTTTGATGAGACGCTCATTATCTTCCCGTGAAAGGGATTTCACGATGATCTTTTCGGCAGCAGCTATAGAGATATCCACAATCTGAGTGCGAATCTCTGATATGGCTTTATCGCGTTCCGTAGTGATTTGAGCTTCGGCTTGTTTTAAAATGCCGGCAGATTTAACCTGAGTCTCATTGAGAATCTCAGTTTTCATCCGTTCAGCAGTATCTTTGCCTGCAGCCACGATCTCCTGAGCTTCCTGACGAGCCTTGGCCACCATAGCTTCATATTCAGAGGCAACTTTGTCCGCTTCTTTACGAGCAGCTTTAGCTTCTTCCAAAGATTCACGAATGAAATTTTCGCGATCTTCCAGAGCTTTGATCATCGGTTTCCAGGCTTTTGTCCCTAGAACCACCAACACAATAATGAAGGTGATCCAGGTCCAGATCATTAAGCCGGTGTCAAACCGTAGCAGGTTTTCCATAATTCCTCCGGAGGAGTGTTATCAGACCTTCTATTTCAGAGCGATGAGAAGAGCAACAACCTCACCGATGATGGCAACACCTTCGAGCAGAAAGAGTGGCAAATTGACAGCACCAGTGATGCTTGCAGCAGCTTCAGGCTGACGAGCAATACCGGCTGCAGCTGCAGCAGCTAATTTTCCAATACCAAGTCCGGCACCAATAACGATCATACCTGCACCAATAGCGGCACCCAGATAAGCAAATTGCATTTCCATTTTTAAAACTCCTTTGTAATGTTGTGGATTTCTGGCACTCTTTGAGCAGCAATACTTACATGTCTTAATTCCTTGAACTGAGTAAGCATGACCTGGTCTTGAGTTCCAGAAGGATTATATATTTGTTTAATGAAGATCAAAAATAATTAATGATGAGGGTGAATAGACTGACCAATGAATACCGAAGAAAGGAGGGTAAACACATAGGCTTGCACTATACTCACGATTATCTCTAAAAAGGTGATTCCCACATTCATGGCAACTGATGCCACACCAACATAGGCATTATGCAGAATAAAGATCGGGGCAAATATGGCCAACATGGCAATATGTCCTGCTGTCATATTGGCAGCCAGTCGCATGGTTAAGGCGAAGGGACGAACGAACATGCTCATTACTTCAATAGGAATAAGTATGATCAATACTGCTTTAGGAACATTACCAGGAATCATGTTCTTCCAGTATCTGAAAAAACCATGCTCCAATACTCCCGCAATAATAATAGCAAAAAAGGTGATGATGGCCAGTGCCGCTGTCATATTGAAATTGCCAGTTGGCGTTGTGCCACCGTGACCATGATTGATATAATTAAACATGGGCATCAGGCCGAGAAAATTCATCGTCAGGATCAAAAAGAAAAAGGACATTACCAGAGGTCCCCATTTTAACACATGATTCTTTCCAACGGTCGGTATAAGAATCCCGGTTCGCACAAAATCTACTACAAATTCAAACGCATTGGTAAAGCCACTGGGAATGGGTCGTTTTTCACTACGGTATTTTCGTGATGCATACAGAGCAACCGTTATCAATAGGCTCGCAGCAATCCAGAGCATGATCACATGTTTGGTAATTGATAGGTTAATACCGAAAAGCTCAAAATGGATCATTTCGCCGCTATTCGCAACGTGTGCAATGATCTGTTCCCCGATGTTGGTGCTAGTTTCGTGGCCGCCCTGAGCCATTAAGAATTTTCCCCTTTTGCCTGTGTATTTCTCGCGATAAAAAGCGGCCAATAATAAGCTTCGACCCCATGCCACGCAAGAAAGTTTATAAGTAATGTTACAATAAAAGTCATCTTATCCAAAGTACCTGCATTAATTAGAATTACAGCCCAGATACCAAGCAGAATTACCTTCAAAAAGAAGCCGATTATATTGATTTTTTGCAGCTGCTGAGCGTCATAATTTTTATTATAGTCAGCCCAAAAAAGCAGAGACCCACTAATGAAAACAGGCAGAAATGCTCCAGCCATTACTGAAAGAATAAGATCAGCCCTGGCTGTAAAAAGAAATGCGGCTATGACCAAACCATTCAATAGCAGTGCGTACAGACCCAGTATCTTCCAGGGCTTCATTGATCATCATCTTTCATATAGATGCTTTTATAGAGATCGTACATCCCAATAATAACACCAAGTAAGGCGCCTGTGAGTACGCCATACTGGCCCCATTCAAACTTTTGATCCAGAAAATAGCCAATAGCACCTAAACCCAATACACTTCCGGTCATCGTGGAAGCGGCAGCCATATACTTACCCTGCCCTGCGGATTTCAAGTGAGTTTACTTTCCTCTCCAAAGACATCAAAACTTAATTCTTCTTCAGCAACCTCAGGCACCATTGAACTACGTCCCTGAAAAATGGCTCCATCTTCGATAATAAGTCGAGTTGCAATGACATCCCCTTTGAGTCGGCCCGCTTTGCCTAATGCTACCTTTCCCTCAACTTCAACATCACCCCCCACTATACCGCCAATGATCGCGTATTCTCCCTTGATTCCCCCTTTGACAACTCCTGACTCTGAGACAGTCACAAAGCCACTTGCAACTATGCTACCATCAACAGTTCCATTGATATGAGCACTACCATTGATCTGCATATCGCCTGAAATATGAGTCCCGCGTCCAATAATGGTTTCAATACGATGAATTCTATTAGCCATCAGTCTCTTCCTATTCTCCCGATGAGGAGCTTTCTTCTTTCAGTTCTGTGATAAATGTAGCGGGATCTAAAGGCACGCCTTTATGCCAGATCTCAAAATGCAGATGGGCTCCCTCAGAGATACCTGTATTACCCATGACCGCGATAGGCTCTGCCCGATCCACTACCTGGCGTTGAGATACCAAATTCTGTTCGTTGTGACCATAGACGGTCAGGTAGCCATTTCCGTGATCAATGATAATGGTATTCCCGAAACGATAGGTCCAGTCTGAGAATATCACGTAACCGCGACCGGCAGCCTTGACTATCCGATCCTCAATAGAGGAAAGATCAATACCCAGATGATCCTGACTAAAGAGACCTTCTCTAACCTTGAACCCGGCATTTACAAAGCCTTTGATCGGGAGGTAAGTTGGTAAATCTTCCAACAAGCCCATGGTCTCGAAGGGCGATAATTCCCAATTCTCACTCGAAGAATTTGCACTATCTCCAAACCCGTTTTGAAGGTCATAGTGACCACCTAAAGTGTTCTCGATGAAATGATTGATCTCTTTGATACGTTTGGCATTTTTCAATAGACCGGCCACTTCTTGACGCTCGTTCAAGAGATAATCATTTTCCAATTTAATGGTCTTATACTTTAATGCCTTGGGCAGATAGAATATGCTGAAAATAATGATTGTTCCAATTAGGATAAGCAACAGAATCTTGAGAACATTTACCATTTTAGCAGTAATGGAAATAGTTCTTCCGGTGGCATCATTATCCGGGAGAATGAGGATAGTATATTTTTCGTGTTTCATTGATTCCTTGACGAGTTCTTAGCCTCTCGCAGAGACGCAGAGAATATTATTGTGAAAAGTTAAAAGCATTAGAGCCAAAGGTAATTTATACCAATTACACCTCAAAACAATCTATGCATCCTTCATGTCGAGTAGGCATGTCACCACCACACGTTAGCATGGTGGTGCATGCCCCTCACAGAACCGTACTTGAAGATTTCCCTCATACGGCTCTTCATCCTAACTCACGAGAGTACTTTGATAAAGTGTAAAAATTATGCATTATCTTTGGTTTTGGAAGCGGGTAGAGAGTCAAGTAATTGTACATTTTACTCCAACTCATCTTCTTTTTCTGACTTCTTCGATTTAACCATTCATGCACTAATCCCACAACAAGGAAGTAATACTGATGGATACAGCGATAATTTCCACTGACACCAAAGTATTGAAAATGCCCCCTTAATTTTGCTCTTAGTGTTTGCCACCACTCTTTTGTGGGAATGAGATTTCTGATTGATTTCAACCAGCTATTCATCTCTTTGAGCTTAGCCCTGAACTTCTTCCTGGCTGTCTTTCGTCCCACTTTAAAGTACCCTTTTCTTGTTGTATCACAGAAGTGGGTAAATCCCAGAAAATCAAAGGTATTCGCTCTTCTGTTCTGTTTGCGAGCATTTTCTCTCTCAAACCTACCAAAGCTGAATACTCTAGTCTTTTCAGAATGCAGTGTCAATTCATGTTTGTTAAATCGGTTTTCAAGCCCTTCTCTTATTCTGTTTGCTTCCGCTTTGTGCTGAACCAGGCATACATAATCATCAGCGTATCGTACTAACTCACAATAGCCCTTGATATGAGCTTTTACCTGCTGTTCATACCACACATCCAATACATAATGCAGAAATATGTTGGCTAATATTGGACTTAAAATACCGCCCTGGGGAGTACCGCTTTTTGATTTAACCAGTAAGCCAGCATCAACGTATCCCGCTTTTAGAAATCGTTTGATCAAAAACAACAGACTACTGTCTTTTATCCTGATACTCATGAATTCTATCAGCATAGCGTGGTTTACATTATCAAAGAAACCTTTAATATCTGCTTCCACTATATGATTCACGGGTTTTTTCATTATTACTGTATCTACTGCCTTTAGCGCCTGGTGAGCGCTCCGCTTGGGTCGGAACCCATAAGAACACTCCAAAAAGTCCATCTCATAAATACTTTGCAGGATTCGGGTTATTCCCTTCTCTACGATCTTACTTTCAATCGTGGGGATTCCTAAAGGTCGAAACTCGTTCTTTCCTTTGGGAATATACACGCGTCTTGCTGGAAGTGGTTTATAAGATTTCCGTTTTAACCTGAGCACTAAATCCTCCAGGTTGCTATCCAAATCCTTGCCATATTCCTGCCAACTTACTCTATCTACTCCTACAGCCTTATTCCTATTAAGGCTCCTGTAGCAGTCCCGTAAAAACTCAACACTGAGATGATGAGCCAAGCTCGTAAACTCATATGTCAGGTCGTTTCGGGCACACTCCGATATAGAAGACAGCTTCACCCATGTTTTTTTCAGCTCTGTGTCTGACATTGATTCCATCTACCTTCTTACGTTAAAATGTTAATCCCTTCGAGTGTTCTCATTCCTCAGAACTCAATGGGCGTTACCCCATTTACTCCTCTACTATGAATTAATCCGACTGCCTTACAAAATTACTACCTCGTTTCTTCAACTCTGATTAGTAACATTCAGAAATTGTAAGGCTCTCCCAAGTTCCAATGCTCTCAATTCATCTACCCGCTACGGACTTAGACCCCGGCACCTCATCATAAACTCGCCTTTTGTTTGGCTTGTGACAAAACTCGAAAAACACATTTTTCGCTTATGATAATACTGACTTCCGGCATTGGTAAGCCTTGGTCGTGTGCAATGTTAGTATTTTCGGGGCTCAACACCTTCACGCTTGCGCATTGTGGCTGGCAGACTGCCATCACTACAGCTTCATACTATTTGTTACCTCCTAATATGTGTAGTTCTGTTCCAGACCGGGGGCTAGCCTTTGTCTGGGCTGGATTGTCCAGCTTGAGCACATTAGCTTTGCTTGGCGCACACCAATTGTACTTCAAAGGTGCACTATAAGTCCAAAATATTTTTTCGTTTTAGAAGCTTCACAATTAGAAGCATAGCGATAGCTATGGTGAAAATTTTAAGTGCACTAAAACGGGAAAAGATGCAGAAATTTAGTGCAAGTTTGAGGTGTAATTGGTATTATTTCTTTTTGGCTGTTTCTTTGAGTTTATTTCCCATTTCATCTACAATTTTATCAACAGCCCCTTCACGTATGTCCTTTGTGGCT
>JAUVKO010000263.1 GCA_030596225.1 Fidelibacterota bacterium | reverse complement strand
TATCACGATTCTTGGGCTCCACATCGGTCACTTTTTCATCTCCGATGTAGATGTCGCCGTTTGAGGTTTCTTCAAGACCGGCAACAATCCTTAGAAGTGTGGATTTTCCACATCCAGAGGGACCCACTAATACAAGGAATTCACCATCTATGATATCCAGGTTTACACCGTGTAAAACCTGATTATCACCATATGATTTATCAATATTTTTAAGAGTTACTTTAGCCATTATAAATCCTTATTAATTACGGTTTTTGGCGAATTCTTATCTCAGGTACACCATTTTGATTGTCCATCTACGCCAAGGCTACGATGGATAAATCTTTATCTTCTATTAGGAAATATTTCCTTATCGTAAGTAAACCATTTTAATAGTCTGACTTAAATTTCCTGCTGTTAGTCGACAGAAATAAACCCCTGTACTCACGGATCTTCCCGTTTCATTGGTCCCATCCCACTGCAAGGTATAATGACCTGCATTTTGTTGTGCCGACAGGATGCTAGTGATTTGCCTTCCGAGTATATCATGAATAGTGATTTTTACATGAGAAGATTGGCACAAGCCATAGCTTATAATCGTTGATGGATTAAAGGGGTTTGGAAAACATGGAGCCAGATAGATTGTTTCAGGTGATTGCTTATTAGCCGATTCATCAAGATCAACTGTTGCATAATAAAGAGCTGAAATCTCCTCCGATGATAAGGCATAATCATATAAACGAATATCATCCAGAATGCCCTTGAAATTGTTCTGAGTATTTCCCGGTAAAACCTGCCCGATAGTGAGATCAAAATCTGTCTGTAAGATATCACCGGAAAAAGTCGTATGCTGATCCCGAACCCCGTTAAAATAAATATCAAAATTGTTTCCATCGTAAAGGGTCACTACATGATAATAGGTATCCAATTCCAGTTCAGTTACTGAATCCAGATCGCGGATACCGCTAGTGGTTTTCACTGTCCAGCGAATACCCTGATTGGTGATCGAGATCTTCCAGCGATTTTCCCAGTTACCATGACTTATAGGATAAGCCTCACGACCAAAGAATTCCTCCACTTTTAGCCAAATACTCACGCTGATAGCATCGGTGAAATTCAGGCTGGTAGAATTGGATATCTGTACCCTATCATTGACTCCATCAAACTGAAGAGCTGAATTGGGATTTCCGCCTCGGTCAGCAACATAAGTGGCTCCGGAAAGAGTCCCATGGTTATCATAGCCACTATGATCGTTCACATTCCCGCTAAATGGCAAATACAAAACCGGGTAGCCGAATTCACTGCTTGTAGAATCAGTTACGATGACACTTATTGCACTACTATCTGATGCAAGATCGGGATCTTCCACTAGGCAACTGATACCATATTCCCCTGGTTCGCTCGGAGCCAGCCAATTCACCACTGAACCGATTCCACTGAGGGTTCCGCCATCTGGAGCAGTCCAGTGATAGGTCAGTTCATCACTATCCTCATCGCCGGCCAAACAGGTGATGACCGTAGTCATATTCGGCAATACGAAAGCCGGCTCTGCACTAATGGATTCAATTATGGGAGCATGATTGATGTGTTCGACAACATTTAACAATATGCCGGCACTTGTTGACAAACCGTCATCGTCCTGAACTATACAACTAATATTATAAACTCCGGTATCAGCAGATGCTGTGAACTGAATGCCGGCACCAGTGGACGCGAGTTGATTACCATCTATAAACCAGCTGAAACTCAGGTCCTGTCCATCCTCGCTATCTTCAGCCTCACAGAAAAAATTCAGTGTTGATGAAACCTCAACTACAGGCGTTGGTGTCCCGAAAGCCTTGATTCTTGGTGGATGATTCACAGTGATACCAGCCATATAATCAACAATGACCCCATCAATAAGCAACTTTTCATAATCGAATGTCTGATTACCCCCAGCAGGGACAATAGCTATAAGCCAAGCACTATCCTCCATGATGTTCAAATGAGCTGTATCACTAACTGAATTCATAACGATTTGATTGGATGTCAATTCGTAAATATCATGTGCACCTGGTGGTAGCGGTAAGTCAACCTGTTTGGAAACATCATAGGGGTTATAATAGAGGTAAGTCGGATAGGCAGACTCATGATACCAATCTGTGGCAAGGACATCTAACTGCAGGATACCCGGGATATTAGTGGTATCCACGACTGCTGCCAAGTAACCAACATGTGAAGAGCTATAGAGCGCTAAATTAGTTGTCCCCCAACCACCACTGATAGCGTCCCCGGTGGCATAAGGACTTGTACCCATCCAGTTTTCCCGCATGGATTCATGAGCAATATAGGAATTCGGATCATATTCATAGGACCAGGTCTCACTGTCCTGGTTCTCCGGCGGCAGATAATCGGGATAAAAAAGCCTGCTGGCATTGGCCGCATTCAGGATCCACTTACCGAGGGATCTGGCGAATCGGTCATCATAGCGCACTAGTGGTGCCAGAGTGGCAACATGCTGAAAACCATTCATTGAAAAAGCATAACCATCATAGAGCGCTTCCCCGATCAGACCATCACAATCATAGCCACCCCAATTGCCTAAAGTGACTCCCCATGTTCCGCGCAAAGGACCAATATCAAAACACCAGTTCAGCAATTTTTCTACATCATAATTGGTTCCTAGCTCCGCATTCATTCTAGCTGCAATGACAGCACCATAAGGCATCTGGATCTCGTAGGAGGGGTTGCTGGTACGGGTATTCAGGAATTCCAGTGCCCATTCTGCCCCCATTCTCAGGCTATCATCATCTAGCTGAGTATAGGCTAAATAGAGTAACCAGCCAATAGCAGCGGCTGCTTCTGGTTCCACAACACCGTTATCATTGGGTGTCATAGTAGAGAGTGACCAAGCCCGATGGTTAAAGTTTCCATAATTCCAGGGAGTGGCACTGCCACCCATTGCTATAACTGCTTCAAGCCAGCGCCGGCCGACACTTTCAAAT
>JAUVKO010000174.1 GCA_030596225.1 Fidelibacterota bacterium | reverse complement strand
CACTATAAGTCCAAAATATTTTTTCGTTTTAGAAGCTTCACAATTAGAAGCATAGCGGTAGCTATGGTGAAAATTTTAAGTGCACTAAAACGGGAAAAGATGCAGAAATTTAGTGCAAATTTGAGGTGCAATTGGTATAATACCCTATCTTTGTATGCAAATTGAGATCATTGACCCCGACCCCCAGGCAAACATACACTTGTTCAAGAACGTTATTGAACAGGTGATGACCGGTGAACATAAAACATCAGAATATGTAAATGTAGTGTTTATGAAGAGGGATGATCTGCGCCTATTAAAGAAGGAATACTTTAACTTAGATGTCTATACCGATATCATAGCCTTTAATCTTAATGATCCTGGTGAACCTATTGAAGGTGAGGTATATCTATCGTTTGGACAGATCAAGCGAAATGCTATTGAATATAAAACTGATACACAAGCAGAGCTTTATCGAGTGTTGATTCATGGTTGTTTACATTTATGTGGTTATAAGGACGATACCATTGAGCAAAAAGCTCAAATGACTGTTGTTGAGAATCAATATTTAGGACAAATAGAAAACTCAGGAGCGTAATGGAATTTGCCGATTTCTTTGAGTCACCATTCCTTTGGCAGATAGCTTTATTTATTCTGTTACTGGGAACATCAGCATTCTTTTCAGGATCTGAGACAGCCCTGTTTAATTTAAAAAGGCAAGATGTTGAAAAGCTAAAACATGATCTTGCGCCCTCTTCACGGCTTATCGTTCGATTATTGGCAAAACCAAAACGCCTGTTAATCACGATCCTAACCGGAAATACTATTGTAAATGTTGCCTTGGCATCGATGGCAGCCATAATTACAGCAGGTATTGCCAAAAGGAGCGGGGTTAATCAGATCATTGCTTTGGCTATTGAAACCATCGTTCTTACTGTAATTCTAGTAATCCTGGGAGAGATCACTCCAAAGGTTTTGGCTATCCGCCATTCTTTGGGATTTGCTTCACGTATCGCAGGAACCCTCTCATTTATCTTCAGGCTATTCTCACCACTTGCTCATATTGTTTACACTTTGGTTGAAAAAATGGTAAATCTCATTGGAATTCAACCAGAGGAAAACTTTACCTCTGATGAAGAGATCAGAGCACTGGTTGAGTTGGGACAGGATCAGGGTGTTATCGGAGAAGAAGAAAAGGAGATGATTCACTCTGTCATTGAGTTTGGCGATACTCAAGCTAAAGAGATTATGATACCACGGCCAGATGTACTTATGTTTCATACAGAGATGTCTCGAGATGAAGTATTGAATATTATCAGAGAGAGTGGTTATTCAAAATATCCACTTTACCGAGACCAGATTGATCAGATCAAGGGAATTGTCTTTATTAAGGATATTCTGCCCTATTTGCATAGCAGTACACATCGAATTAATCTAGAGCGTCTAGCTCGACCAGCTATGTTTGTTCCTGAGCATCAGCATATTGATGAATTGTTACGGGATATGCAGAACCAAAAACAAAAACTGGCAATTGTAGTTGATGAATATGGTGGCTTTTCCGGTATGATTGCAGTAGAGGATATTATTGAAGAAGTGTTAGGTGACCTTAAGGATGAGATAGATAATTCTGATGAGGAAACAGAGATCGTAGAACTTGAGCACAATGTTTATCTGATTGAAGCAGCCACACATTTGGATGATGTTGCTGAAGTCCTGGGGATTGAATTCCCGGAAGATCGCGACTATGATTCGGTTGGAGGCCTGATCTATTTTAGTTTGGGAACTATACCTGAACCAGGAGAAGTAGTTGAATATGAAAACTTTAAGTTTGAAGTTATCTCCGTTGAAAAAAATCGCATAGAGAAAGTTAAAGTAAACAGAAATGACAGTCGTTAAATGAATGACAATTCAAAGCTCACTGCAGAAAATGAATTGATTCGCTTACGCGAGATCGTTGCCAGGTTGCGAGCACCAGATGGGTGTCCCTGGGATCAGGAGCAAACACCTGAAAGTTTGATCCCATATTTGATTGAAGAAGCTTATGAGGTGGTGGAGGCAATCGAGGAAGGCACACCTATGGAGCTACAATCTGAGCTAGGGGATCTCTTGTTGCACATAGTCATGCAAGCTCAGATAGCAGAAGAAGAACAAAGTTTCAAACTTCAGGATGCCATCTTCTCAATCAATGAAAAACTTATCCGCCGACATCCCCATGTTTTTGGTCAGAATAACAGCAAAGCAAAACGTATTGAGGATGCGCTGGAAAATTGGGAGAGGGTTAAACAGACTGAAGGGCGTAAAAGTTACCTGGATGGCGTGCCGAAAAATCTCCCCGGATTAATTCGTGCCCAAAGAGTTCAGGAAAAAGCTTCAACAGTAGGATTTGATTGGAATGATGTAACTCCGGCTTTGGAAAAATTTCACGAAGAGATCGATGAACTGGTTGAGGTATGGCGGGATGGAGATACCCGGCGTGCGCAAGAAGAATTTGGTGATGTGTTATTTAGTTTGGTGAATGTAGCTCGATTAATGAAATTTGATAGTGAAACAGCTATGCGTCAGGCAATTGATAAGTTTGATGCTAGATTTCGAGCCTTGGAGTTAGTTTTCGAGGAAGAAGAAAGAGATATTGAGGCAGCCACACTTGAAGAAATGGATGAAGTGTGGGACAGGATAAAACATAAAGTGAATTTCCGTAAATAAGCATTCATTCTTAAAAAGTCATTAGCTTTATTCTTAGCGCAGTTTAATCATATTCATAAAAATTACATAACTGATAGCAATAATATTAAACTTAATAAAATGCTTGGCATCAGCATATTAAAACTATAGTTTAAACAAGATTAAGTAAAATCACAATTCAGGAGGTGACGTGATGGCTGAGAAATCAGTTAAAGGAAAACAGGGAAAACGGTATTCTGCAGAACAAAAAGCTGAAATGATGCAGTTTATCAGTGATTATAATGCCAAGAATAAACGTGGTGGTATGAAAACTGCCAGCGATAAATATGGTGTTTCTGTAGTAACCCTGAGCAATTGGGCAAAACAAAATAAAAGCCCGAAAAAAAGAAAAGTTAAAGCAAAAACTGCAGTAAAAAAAGTTGTGGTGAAGAAAAAAGGCAGAAAGAAGATTGCCAAGGCTAGTCCGGCAGCCCCTGCTGTTGAGAGTCCGGATGCTATACTAAAACGTCTCCAGGCAATTCGCGCTGAGGTTAATGCTCTGGAGAAAGAGTATAACTCTCTGAAGAAAAAACTTTAAGTAAGCATCTTTATAATGGCAGGTTAATTCTGTCATAAATGTAAAAGGGTGAGAAAATTCTCACCCTTTTATGTTTAATGCAAAATATATAAACTTACTTTTCTGGTAGAACAGCTTTGTTAAGAGGATTGTTAAAATAAGCTGGCTATATTAAAAATAATAAATACCCAAAATGCCCCGTGAGCCCAGCCGGCCAGAACATCCAAAGGGAAGTGCGCACCGCAATACACCCTGGAGTAGCCAACTAAAATGGAAAGTGGTATAAGTAGCCACATGGCAATAGGGAAGAATAGTCCAAAGCCCAGAGCAAATGCCATTGTATTTGAGGCATGATTTGACGGAAAGGATTTCTTTCCTTTGTTCATAGTTCCCAGAGTCCTGATATCCGCAAATTGTTTACCAGGTCTGATCCGATTCGTATGCTTCTTGATAAATCGGCTGTTCAAGCTGTCTGCAATACCTGCACTTAGTCCTCCGAGCAATAGTGCCATTAAACTTGATTCCCAGTTTATATAGATAAGCACCATAGTAACTGCCAGGGTTGGCAAAAGCCAGCGATATGGATCTGAAACCATGATCATGAAATCATCCAGTTTTCGCTGAGATGATTTTCTTGCGATCAGATAAGTAAGTTTTTTTTCACTTGCAGATACAGGAAGATTGATCATGGTGCAAAAATGGATACTTAGTGAGGTATTTGCTACTATTTTATGCAAGTCAAACTCTAAGATTAGGAATTAATATTATGCGACTCATTCAAATCACCATCATTAGTGTATCTCTGATTATTGTTGCTTGTCATTCACCAAAAACTCCCCCTGTACATGAGCGGGTTATCGGTCAATTAAAGATTGGCTTTGACATTGATGACACAGTTCTCTTTTCCCGGGATAATTTTCTTCTGGCACCCCATATAAGTGATGACCCGTATCATCTTGATTATGGATGGGTTAATCAGCATGATAGTTTGCATTCGGTCATTATTCAACCTATTGGAGACTTGATCAGATTTTTACGATCCCAGGGACATGAGGTGTATTTTATAACCGCCAGACCTGGTATAAATGGCGCTGCAGTAGGACGTCATTTAAGCAGAGAGCTGGGTTTTTCTGTAATAATGGATGAAAACCTATTCTTTTCTCCAAAGAGGAAAGACCCAAAATCTGGAAATAAATATACTAGCAAACATGAAGTGATATCCCGCTTGGGTCTTCATGTGTTTTATGGTGATTCAGATAGTGATATGATTGCGGCCAGTATCGCAGGGGTCCGGGGTGTTCGGGTCGTACGGGATATGCGTTCAGTTGAAGAGTACAGTAAGAATTATTTTGGAGACATCAAATCTGATCATAGCCCTGGTGCTCCCTTTTCAGAAGAAGAATACCAACAATTTCTGTCGCATGGAGTTGGTCCATATGGGGAGACCATTTACCCTATTTATCTGCCTGCTCAGAAACCAGTGGATGGTGAATAGGCTCACAAAACCAAGCCAATATTTAATATGAGATAGGAACGATCTCCATTCTCTGAATACGAAACTGATTTAGTGCTCCATCCATATTAAAAACGGGCAAAGATTCCTGATCCAGGAATAATGTATTTTGGCCCGCTTCAAAATGAGCCTTTGTCCAGGATGTGGTTTCCCAATTACTCCAGGACTCTGTATGCGGGAAGCTGACCATCTGTTCTAGCCACCA
>JAUVKO010000261.1 GCA_030596225.1 Fidelibacterota bacterium | reverse complement strand
TGAGAACTGGATCTTGCGGGAGATCAAACGGCCATCGATAAGCTTAGCTATTACGTGATCACCATTTTTAACACTTGCAGCAGGTGAAACAATCATTACATCACCATAGCGGGTATACGGATCAATAAGTGGGTTATTTTCTTCATCAATAATAAGGGAATAGGCCAGGGGATCTTCAATATCGGGTATTCCTTTAAGGCTGTGGACCGGTTTTTGACCAATACTACCGTTACGTCTGAAGAAATCCGGACTTTTGGTCTGGCTCCAAGTATAGACTTTGATGGTTTGCCGAACATTTTGCAAAGGCACATAAGGTCTCAAACCGCCATGATCTTCATCCACCCAATCAACCCTCAGACCTGATTCAGTTTTCTGGAATTGAATCTGGCGATCGGCTAGTTGGGCAAGATGCCGCAGGCTGTTTTTACGGGGTGTGGTTTTCCCGGTTCTCCAACGGCTAACTGAAGAGCTCTTGATTCCAGTAAGTTTTGAGACTTCATAGTCTGAAAGACCAAGTTCATCAATGGTCTTCAAAGCAAATTCGCGAAAGTTGTTTTCCATGATTTTAATCTATTGACCCTTACTCTGATTAAAAAGACATATTTGACGAATTCGCAAAAAGTAACTGAGAAACAATGAAAAACAACCTAACATCATTATTAATAACCACATACGACATGATGCGCTATATTCATAAATATCAACACATTGCGACTCTGCGTCCTCTGCGAGAGGGACTTTTTGTGGTGGCATCAAGATTGTAAAACAGAAAAATCTTTTGAATTCATATAGACTCTTTTGAAGTACAATTGGTATAATTGCTTATAATCTCTGATTTATGGCTGTGAAAAGTTGATAATTTCATGATAGTATTGCTTTAAAGACGTGTATTGAGTCAAAAGAAATATATCGAAAACCTCTGCAAAATACCCATCTCTCTATTCCATAAGGACACAACAGCAGTATATACCAAATAGAGTAATTTGATATATCCGACTAGTCGATTAAGCTTATATTACCATTGAAATCAAACCCTGACAAATTTGGTTCTCAGTTATGAAATATTCAAATATGATAAACTATATCTAAAAAGACTAACCGGATATTAAATGACTTTTTCCATGCTTTTCGTGCTTTCAGTATTGGGGCTTGCAGTCCTCTTTTTCATAACTGAATGGCTGCGGGTTGACCTGGTTGCTCTATCTGTTCTTCTGATCCTGTCTATTTTCGGATTTATTTCTCATTCACAAGCTATCGCCGGTTTCAGCAACACGGCCATCATAACCATTGCCTCAGTACTGGTGCTCAGTGCCGGATTGGTCCGTACGGGTGTGGCCCAGATCCTAGGAGGACAGATCCTTAAATTGTCTGGGAATAGTGAGATCAAACTCCTGGTCATCATGATGGTCACTGTGGGAGCACTCTCAGGAATTATGAATAATATTGGTGTGGCAGCATTGATGCTCCCAGTAGTCATGGAAATAGCTCACCGCACCGGGCGTTCACCATCAAAATTGCTCATTCCCCTGGCATTTGCATCGCTTTTCGGGGGCTTGACAACACTTATAGCTACTGCTCCTAACATCCTGATCAGCAGTGCCCTTGAAGCAGGGGGCTATGAACCATTTAAACTATTTGACTTTACTCCTGTTGGTATAGTTGCCATGTTGGTGGGAATTACCTATCTGGTATTTTTTGGTCGCCATCTTTTACCTGACAGAGATCTTGGACGCTCCACGTCCATAACAGATACTTTAAACGGTGAATATGAACTAAACGAGCGTCTTCTAACCATGACCTTACCTGAAAAATCACCGCTTTCCGGTAAAAATCTAGCTGAAAGTCGTTTGGGCTCTGCTCTGGGTTTTAATGTTCTGGCCATCATTCGAGGTGAGAAAACACTGCTGGCTCCGGGACCAGATACACAGTTGCACTCCCGGGATAAATTATTGGTTGGTGGACGAAGAGATCAGGTGGGGATACTGCATGACTGGAAGACCCTCACTCTAAAACATGGTTGGTTGATCGGGGAGCATCAGTTAGAGCAAGCACTCAAGTTTACTGAGTTTCAAATATCACCGGACTCGTCATATATTGGCAAAACATTCAAAGAAGCCGGTACGCGCAACTCCTTTGGCATCAACATTCTTGCAGTTGTCCAGAAAAATAAAGTCCGTGTTTCCAGGCTTAGGAATTATCGATTCAATAAGGATGATCTGCTCATTGCTGTGGGGCAGACTGATAAACTTGATATTGTGGGGGCAAGTAAGGATTTTTCTAATTTTCAATATGTCAGTCCCCGCAAGATCGCTCTTAAGTACAAACTGCATCGACATCTGATCGGGATTCATATTCCGGCAGAATCTGCTTTAGTTACACGTTCCATAGGCCGTAGCCATCTTAAGAGTGCCTTAGGTATAAATGTTCTGGGTATAAATAGAAAAGGCAAGATTCATTTTATGCCTACTGCAGAGGAAGAGCTTGAAGCGGATGATATCCTTATTGTGATAGGGGAGCCTGAAATCCTGGAGATTCTGAATTGTTTGCAAAATCTGAAATTGGAGGAGCAAACTGAAACTGATCTGGAGCGACTGGAATCTGATGAAGTAGGTGTTGCTGAAATAACCTTATCACCCCGGACTTCCGTTACAGGGAAAACAGTTGGAGAACTCTACTTTCGAGAAAAATATGGTCTCTCTGTATTGGCCATCTGGCGCAAGGATCGCGCTTTCAGAACCAACCTTCGCGATTTCGTTCTTGAAGCCGGAGATGCCTTAATGGTTTACGGAATGCGTGAAGATCTGGCTCGTCTTCAACAGGAAGATGATTATCTGGTGATCAGTGGTCTGGATCAACCCATCTACAAAAAAGAGAAGGTGCTCATTGCCGCCGGAATAGAGGTAGGAGTTCTGGCAACCGTGGCTCTCGGCTGGCTACCCATCTTTATTGCCGCATTAGCGGGAGCTGTGCTCATGATCCTGACCAGATGTCTCACCATGGACGAGGCGTATGAAGCCATCGAATGGAAAGCCATAATGCTCATTGCC
>JAUVKO010000149.1 GCA_030596225.1 Fidelibacterota bacterium | reverse complement strand
ACTGTTTGGTCATGAAAAAGGCTCATTTACGGGAGCCAATGAACGCAAGCAAGGGGTTTTTGAAGCATCCCATAATGGAACCATCTTTTTAGATGAAATAACAGAAACTACTCCAGAGTTTCAGATTCAGCTACTAAGGGTTTTGGAAACCAGCTCAATCCGCCGCGTTGGTGGTACTGAAGAAATGAAACTTAACCTCCGCGTTATTGCCGCGACTAATCAGGATATCGCCGAATTGGTCAGGCAAAAACGATTTCGCGAGGATCTGTATTTTCGCTTAAATGTTTTCCATATTGAAGTCCCACCTCTTAGAGAGAGAAGAGAAGATCTTCCATTGATCATTGAGTATCATCTGAAACGCTTATCAAAAGCCATGGGTAAAAATGTGACCCGGATCGATCCACAGACGTTCCAAACCTTCAATGCTTATAGCTGGCCTGGAAATATTCGAGAACTGGTTAATGTCCTGGAAAATGCTATGATCATGTGTAAAAGTGATGCTATCTCAGTTTCTGATTTACCGTCGCACCTTATTCAAAGTGGTGGCACCATGATCTTTCACAGTGATCAAAGCGTCGAAACCTATTCTGATGCGAAGGAAGAATTTGAAAAAATATATTTCCAAGCTTTACTCCAGAAATCAGAAATGAATATCAGTAAAGCTGCTCAAGTAGCTGGACTTAGTAGACAGCATCTCCACTTGAAATTAAAAAAATTAGATCTCCAGAACTGATTTGGAGTTAACTACAAATCCACTGAGTCTAATATTATGAATGACTTAACCACATTTTAACATTTCTAAAGCATTATTTGGATTGTGTAGTTAATAGTTATTCTCAACATATTTGTAGAACAAAGAAAGCTTGATGGAAACTACTGAAAAAAAACCTGAAGCGAGTGTTGATAGTATACAGGCGAAAGGTATTGCTGAAATCTACAGTACCTTTGGGCTACAGATAACCAGTTTAAAGAGCTTACCTTCTTTTGCCACGAGTATTGCATTAAAGATCTCTGAAGAGGTTTGCCAATTCCACCACCTTGTTCCCATCGACCAGAAAGAGGATGGCACCGTTGTTCTGGCAATGGCAGATCCCCTGGATATGATTGCAGTCCAGATTATTAGAACTAAGATCAACAAGGAAATCGAAACGGTCTGGGCTGATGCAGATGACATTGAATTTGCTATCGGTACCATTTTCTCCGATAAAAATGCCTTTGAAGATACATTACAAGACCTGGTTGAAGTTGAAGAGGAGTTGGATGAGGAAGAAGAGATTGATGAAGACAGTATCGACATCTTACGTACCCAGGCTACAGATGCACCTGCAGTCGTGTTTGTCAATTCACTGCTGGTTCAGGCCATACAGGAACGTGCCAGTGACATTCATATAGAACCTCAGGAGAACAATCTCCGAATTCGGTTTCGAATTGATGGCATGCTTCGTGAGTTCCCCCCGGCTAACCGTCGTTTGCAGTCTGGTGTGATTGCTCGTATCAAGATTCTAGCCGATCTTGATATTGCTGAACGCCGTGTTCCACAGGATGGCCGTGTTAAATTCAAGATCATGGGACGCAGTGTTGATGTTAGATGTTCTACGATCCCAGGTATCTATGGCGAAAAGATTGTGATGCGAATACTGGATCAGGGTTCCATATCTCTGAATATCGATGACCTTGGTTTTGTTGAGGAAAAGCTCGTACTACTAAAAGAAAAAGCCAACGCAGCTACTGGGATGATTTTGGTAACAGGTCCTACAGGATCTGGAAAAACCACGACTTTATATTCAATTCTCAATTATGTCAATAGCCCCTTGCTGAATATCATTACTGTTGAAGACCCAGTAGAATATCGGCTTGAGGGAATCAACCAGGTGCAGGCACGCCCTAAGGTTGGTCTAACCTTTGCCTCTGCGTTACGCTCTATTCTCCGCCAGGATCCAGACATCGTAATGGTGGGGGAAATCAGAGATTTTGAAACAGCTGAGATTGCAATCAAAGCCGCACTAACCGGTCATATGGTTTTAAGCACTCTTCATACAAATAATTCTGTGGCTACCATTATTCGCCTGCTGAATATGGGGATCGACAAGTATTTAATCGTGTCTTCTGTCTCAGTAATTGTAGCTCAGCGTTTAGTCAGAAGGATTTGCACCGGCTGCCGGGAACCTGTTGAGCCTTCCTCTGACATCAGGCTATTCATGAGTCGGCAGGGCATTGATGTAACCAAGGACACCTATTATAAAGGTAAGGGTTGTAAGCAATGTACAGGCTCAGGATATTGGGGTCGTTTTGGAATTCACGAAATATTGTTTATGAATGAAACCATCAAAGAATTGATCATTGAGGATAAATCTGAATTGGAGATTCGTAAAGCTGCTGAGGATGCTGGCACCTTGTCCATCTTTATGGAGGGAGTCATGCACGCTCGCAATGGATTAACCACTTTGGATGAGATAATCAGGGTAGCATAGTGGGTAACTTTAGATACACTGCTATTGATCAAAAGGGCAAACGACAAGAGGGTACCCTGGGAGGATACACCAGGGAAGAAGTGAGTGCA
Source organism: Fidelibacterota bacterium (assembly GCA_030596225.1). Lineage (GTDB taxonomy): Bacteria > Fidelibacterota > UBA8477 > UBA8477 > JABMPR01 > JABMPR01. Next base: position 2,992 of record JAUVKO010000149.1, on the reverse strand, counting down.
GAACTTCGCAAGATGGGTCTAAAACCCGTTACTGTTGAACCTGTTCGTGGTAAGCAAAGAAGCTGGAAGCTCAGTGAGATTAATATCACCCCTCCAAAAGTCGACCCATCACTTAAGGTTATCTTTTTCAGAGAATTGGCCACACTTCTTGACGCTGGAATCCAATTGGTTGATGCCATTTCAATTGTACAGCTTCAGTTCGCTGATAAAAATTTCCAGAAAGCATTGGGTGAGATTCTAGTCTTTGTAAAAGCCGGACATCCTTTTTCTGAAGCCTTAGCAGAGCATAAGAATATTTTTCCTGGATTTGTCATATCCATGGTCGCAGCCGCAGAGCTGGGTGGTGGCCTGGACAAGATTCTGACTCAAATCGCTATTTACATTGAAAAAGAAGATGATGTTCGTAAACGTTTAAGCTCAGCAGTTGCCTACCCCAAATTCATTGCCATATTTTTTAGCGTGGTTCTAGCTGGTGTCATGTTCGGACTTATGCCTAAATTTGCTGATATTTTTGACAGCTTTGGGGCCGATCTCCCCGCATCAACTCAGATTATGATTAATATTAGTGAATTCATGAGCAAATACATTGTATTAGAGGCAATAATCGGGGGTGGAATCTGGATTGGTTTTAAAGCCTTTAAAGCATCTCCAAAGGGACGCCTTTTCATTGACAAACATGTCTTTAAACTACCAGTAGCCGGTCATATCATTCATAAATCGTTGATTTCCAGATTCGCAAAAACACTTGCTGTTTTAATACAGTCCGAAGTCTCAATTATTGATTCTTTGAAGATTGCAGGCAATACTGCTGACAATGCTTACATCAAACAAATTACTGAAGCTGTTGCAATTCAAATTGCCCATGGTCGTAGCTTAGGTGGACAACTTGCCAAGTATGATGATATTTTTCCTATCATGGTTAGCTCAATGATTTCTGTTGGTGAAAAATCAGGAGCGCTGGCTGTGATGCTTGAGAAAATCTCTGAATTCCATGAAGCAGATTTTAATGCCTCTGTTGATAAACTGTCCAAGACGATCGAACCCATTGTAATGGGTGGATTAGGGGTGGTCATAAGCATTATTGTTGTAACGTTATATTTACCTATCTTCCAGATGAGCTCAGCCATTCACTAAGCTATTCATGTTTCAGAAATCCCACTTTTAATCCGCTGATTTAGACCTTTCTGCACACCTTCTGTTTTTTGGAGATGCTAATCACGACTAGTGATCAGCAAAATAATGCTATTTTATATTGTAGCCTATTATTCCTTCTTTATAATCCTTATATTATACTATTCCTCTATTACTGTACTATATTAATTCATATTAACGATTTACTAATGTGTAATATTTATATTACTTTTCCATGATTTTAAGCATTATTTCTAAGTTACTGTTTAGCCAAATAAAAGGTGAATCTATAGTTTTATAATAGCTTCAGTTAACGCGTTTCTTATTGTTATTATTGTGTTTATCACATCATTCCATTATGCATTATTCCGCATTTTCACAATTACCCCCTGTTGAAATGATATTGTCAACTAACGAAATGTTATATTTTTACGACATCTATGTGCTTATTTTGCACATATATGTTACATATCTTTCAGTATCAGCTACATTAGTAATGATATATCTTATTATTATTTAGTACTTTATGTCATATTATGCATATTGGCATAACTTTTGACATTTATATAGGTTGCGTTTATTAGGATCAGAGTTTACGGACTAACAGTAGATGGATCTAAACGCAAATATAATCGTAAAAAAAACATCCTTAGAGGAGGATACAAAATGCAAAAGAATAGTGGTTTTTCCTTAGTTGAATTGATGATCGTGATTGTTATCATTGGTGTACTGGCAGCAGTGGCAGTGCCGATCTATAACAACAATGTAACCAAAGCCAAAATGAGTGAAGCCGATGCAACCCTTGGTAGCATCCGGACCCAGCTCCGTGTCTATTATGGCGAAAACGGTGTATATCCTACAGCAGCCAGTGGCAGCTATGTAATTGGTGCATCCTGGAATGACATCAAGACCAGTGAAATGGATGGACGGTATTTCACTGATTCTTCATTCACCCTTCTCAGCACCACCACAACCTATACCATCACTTGTGCAAATGAAGGTATCCTGAACTCAGACCGTACACTGAACCAGGCTGGTGTCCTTGCAGGTGGCATCTAAGCTCTTAGAGTTTAGTTAAACACCTTGTGCAGGTTTTTTGAAGCAGATGAACAACCAGGGTTTCACCCTCGTGGAAGTCATGGTCTCCGCCACTCTCCTTGCCATCATTGTGTTGGGTACTGTACAGTACTTCACTCTGAGTCGCTGGCAGGTGGAAAAGGGGATCCGCTCCCAGCTGGCCTGGGCGAATATGGCCTCCCGTATGGAGAAGGCCATCGATCTTGGTTATGAAGTGCTTCAAGACAGTCTGCCGGAAACTTCGGTACCCCTGACCCTCAGTGGGATTCAGGGGTACCGTACTACTGTTGTGACCAGTATTGACGATACCTCTGATGGTCTGGCTCCTGCCGATACTTCTATCCCGGACTATCTGGATGTAACTATCACCTTTGCCTGGTTTACGCCGGACAATATCACCGAGACCCTGAGCTGCAGCTTTTCAGCAGAACGCAGCTGGGACTATTAGATGAGATTACGATCAGCTAATCGGGGCTTCACCCTGATTGAGCTGACATCCGCCATGGTTGCCAGTTCCATACTGGTGATCGGATTCACCTCCGTGATCATTTTCACCAGACAACAATTGACCGATACCAACATCAGGGTTGGTTTGAACTACGACCAGGTCCTCATCGATAAATATATCCGCACCATGCTCACCAGCACCATCAGCGATTCTATGCAGATCTTTGCTGATGCCACTGATGAAGCCAGTTCGACGACCAGCACCAGCGGCACTATTCTCAGGGCTGTGGATGCTGATTCCACTGTTTACCATCTGGATGTCACTGATGGCACCCTG
>JAUVKO010000102.1 GCA_030596225.1 Fidelibacterota bacterium | reverse complement strand
TACCTTATCATCCAAGGTCAGATAGTGATCCGCAATGGGCAGACCAAGATGGATGAGCCCAGACTTATCAAGCAACACAACCGAATTGCTGATAAAATGTTGCAAGGTGCACAAAAAAGAACTAGTATTGACTTTTATAATTCGAGGGGATAAACATGTGGTCATCAATCGAACAAATCATCAAACCAGAGAGCTTCACTGAAGCACTTGCCCTACAGGCGGAAGCTGGGGCAGTCCTCTTTGCCGGAGGTTCCTATCTAGTGGGAAGCAGGGATAAAAACATTCACACTCTACTGGACATCAATCATTTGCTTACAGATGAAATTTTGAAACTGAATGATGGAATTCACATCGGAGCGACCTGCACCCTGCAGCAGCTCCTTGGCTCATCAAGTGATACCACCCTAGCCACAGCAATTAGTTCGTCCTGTCCCTCTAAGAATATCCGTAATCAAAGAACCCTGGGAGGCGAGATCGCGAAAGCACGACCAAACTCCGATCTACTCATCTATTTATACGCTGCCGGAGCTAAACTTCAGATCAATGGCGAGGGAGAATTCGTTCATATAGCAAAATGGGACAATGCTGGTATTATTTCGAAAATCCTCATCCCTGACAATAACACAAAACTGGAACGGGTTGCTGTCCTGGATTCTGCCTTTGCCTTTGTCATTGTCGCTGTAAACCAGACCACGGAATTTATTACTGCCGCTGTTGGGGGTAATCCTGAAAGGGTATTGACCTGCAAAACATCCCTTCCACCTAAAGAAGAAGAGGTTCGGCGCTTTATGGATAAAGTTGAATCCGTATTCATTGATGATCATTTAGGATCATCTGCCTATAAACGCCAATTAGTATCAAATCTTCTCTCTGAAATGGCGGTGACAGCATGACCATACAATTTGAACTTAATGGACAACTAGTTAGTGCTGATACCATGCCGGGAACAACCTTGTTGGAATATTTGAGAAGTGAAGAACTCTATAGCGTTAAACATGGCTGTGATCATGGTGAGTGTGGAGCATGTGCCGTCCTGATAAACAGTAAAGCTGTCAATGCCTGCCTTATTCTAATGCATACAATCGAAGGTAAAAAGATTGAGACATTGGAAAGTTTATCAAACCATGAACACCTTCATCCTATACAAGAGACATTTCTCAGAGCTGGTGCAGTCCAATGCGGCTTCTGCACTCCTGGGATGTTGCTCTCGGTTGAAGCACTTGACCGCGAAGAAGGTGAGATCACTGAAGAGAGTGTGAAAGATGCCCTGAACGGCAACCTCTGTCGCTGTACCGGCTATGTTAAGCCGGTGGATGCTGCCCTCAAAGTCCTGCAAAAGAATAAGGACGAGGAGGTGCAATCATGAAAGTAATCGGTAAAGATATTCAACGAGTGGATGGACACTCCCTGGTAAGGGGAAAGCCGGTTTTTACTGATGATATGAGATTAAAAGATGTTCTTCATGTTAAGATAATGCATAGTCCCGTTGCTCATGCTCAAATTCTTAATATTGATATTTCCAGGGCAGAAATCCTTGATGGCGTAGTGGCAATTTTCACTCATAAAGATTTTAAACCCCATTACTATACCACAGCCGGACAAGGTTACCCTGAACCAAGTCCACGGGATATGTTAATTCTGGATTCAACAGTGCGTTATGTAGGTGACCGAGTGGCTTTTGTAGCTGCAGAGACATTGGAGATAGCGGAACGAGCCCTTGAACTCATTAAAGTAGAGTATAAAGAACTGCCTTGTATCTTTGATGCTGAAAAAGCTATGACAGCTGGTTTTGCCCTGCATCCATCTGAAGGCACTATCGGAATTCATGATGTTTCCCGTAATATAGCTGCTCATCTGGATGCTGAACTGGGAGATGTCGATGCTGCACTGAAAACTTCTGCTCATGTTTTCGAAGGAATCTACAGTACGCCTTTTGTGCAAATGGCTCATATCGAACCTCACATTTCACTGACCTGGTTAGATAACAACAATCGTCTGGTGATCAGGACTTCTACCCAGGTGCCCCATCATGTGCGCCGCATTGTGGCTGAGGTTTTGGATATTCCTATCGCGCGTATTCGCGTGATCAAACCTCGTATCGGCGGGGCTTTTGGTGGAAAACAGGAAATTCTAAATGAGGAAGTTGTAAGCGCTATTACCCTGAAAACGGGGCGACCTGCCCGCATTGAATATACGCGTGAAGAAGAGCTTAATGCGGCTCGTGTACGTCACCCGGAGCTGGTCACATTCAGACTTGGATTTAATGAAAAGCAACTTCTGACAGCCATTGACATGAATATTCTGGAAAATTGCGGTGCCTATGGCCCCCATGCTCTTACCGTTATGTCTGTTACATCTCTAAAAGCACTCAGTATGTATAAAGCTCCAAATGTACGCGTCAACGGAGATGGCGTTTACACCAACCTGCCAATTGCTGGAGCCTACCGTGGCTATGGAGCACCCCAGGCTTGCTTCCCTCTCGAGAGTATTATGGATGAAGCAGCTGAAAAATTAGGTGTCGATCCCATTGACCTACGGCTGAAAAATGTTTTCCAGGTGGAAGATGATGTCCCCATAGCTAAAATCCTGGGTGAAGGCCGTGAAGGTTTTCCCATGGTTCTTTACAGCACAGAGATCAAAACATGTCTGGATGAAGGCCGCCAACTCAGTAATTGGGATACTCTCAGATCAAAGCATCAGACCGGACGTTTTCGCCGGGGAATTGGCGTTGCTGCTGCAGTACAAGGTTCTGGAATTCCCGGCATTGACATGGGTGCCGCCTTTATCAAAATGAATGAAGATGCTAGCTTTAATCTTCAAATAGGAGCCACTGATCTGGGAACCGGTTCTGATACAGCCCTGGCACAAATTGCAGCCGAAGCTCTCAATGTTTCTGTTGATAAAATTATCGTTTATTCTTCTGACACAGATATAACACCCTTTGATAAGGGTGCTTATGCCTCCAGTACAACCTATATTTCCGGTACAGCAGTAAAAAAAGCTGCTGAACAATGCAAAGCTATGATTTTGGAACAGGGTAAAAAGCTGCTACAGGTGGAAGAAGCTGAGATTATCAATACAGATGTAATTGCTTCTGATGGTCAGAGTATCTCTTATGCTGATATTTGCATGAAAACCTTTTATACTGATGAACAGATGCAAATTATGGGTACAGGCTCTCATGTGAGTTTTGATTCACCACCACCCCTAAATGCTACTTTTGCTGAAGTTGAAGTGGACACTCTCACCGGCATTGTCCGTGTGATTAAAGTGGTTTCCGTAACCGATGCCGGTCAGATCATCAATCCTAAAATGGCCGAAGGTCAGGTGGAGGGGGCCATTCCTCAAAGTCTTGGAATGGCGCTTACTGAATTCATGCCATTTGATGACCAGGGACGCATGCTGAATTTAGACTTTAACAGTTATCATATTTATACGGCTGGGGATATGCCAAAACTTGTGGTACGTTTTGTTGAATCCAATGAACCCACGGGACCTTACGGCGCGAAGGCTGTAGCCGAAATTCCTATTAATGCTCCGGCTCCTGCGATTACTAACGCTGTTTATAATGCTGTTGGGGTTCGGGTTAGGCATTTGCCCATTCAACCGGAACAGGTCTTAAAAGAGTTGGATATTGAATAGTCAGGAGTTCATGTGAATAAACTTTTTTCATTCTTTGTTCTCATTGCCTGTTTGAATCAAACAGGTTTTGCAGATTTTCGTTTAGAGAACAGACTTTTTGTCCCCTGGGGAGAAACTGCCGGGCAAATTCCATTAAAAGAAACACCCTCAGGATGGCGAGGTGTTGAATCTTTTGAAGTAACCGGAGAAACCACTCACATTCTTACATCGTTCTCCAGGCAAATAATCTCCTTCTCCGGCCAAAACCTGAAATCCATCCAGGAAGTAAGGATACCCGGAGCTCGAGACTTCCTTTTTGATAATAGCGGTAAATTAAAATATGTTATGGATTCCCGGAAGATTTATGAGGTTCGTGCTCAAACATATGAAATTCTATGGGTAAACCCCTGGGAAATGCAAGCTAATAGCCGATTATTGAAGACTAATAAGGACATACCGATAGTCCTGCTTGATCCATCCAGAACGATCTCTTTAGATTCTCCTCAGTCAAATCCACATTCCGGTGTTCTGAATCGTCTTGGTCAATACGGTCGAATGATCCGGCAATCTAATTCTGAGATGATTCTCGTGATAAATGATGCTGAGCTTGCTTTATTGAGGAATGGTGAGGGCGTGTGGGGCAGTGGCCAATATCTGGGGGTTAATGACTATGGTGATCATTATGTCTTACTGGAAACCATTTTGAAACAGTTTCCCTTGAAAATAAAGCGTGAAGTTCGGATCATTTCAGACCAGGGGATCAGTATTGCTGCACTAGATGTGCCTGGTGTTCTTAATGTCCCGGTGACCCGGGAGTTCCAGATTGATGGTAATGGTTCAGTTTTTGAACTGATTACTTCAGAAAATGGGACTCATATCGTTGAATGGATGTTTTCAGGATCACACGCTGATTTTTTCACCCGGACTCCCTTACCTGTTGAATATCAAAATATCAAGGTCAGACCCTTCCAGGGAGACAGCACAATTCCACCACCATTCAATCAGGACGAAAAAATTGATAATGATTCAGACAGCAGTCACCGTCTTGATTTTCCTCCTGTGGGACGAGAAGAAGCTTTGAGTACAGCTGCAGAATATGTTGATTTGATCTGGACAGCCACATCTGCCAATCTGACCAATGGCCTGATCACAGATCCTGATGGTCATGCTGTACAAACTCCTGATTGGATTCAGGTGGGACAAAACCAGCGTATGGCCTATCAATGGGGTGGATTCTCAACCATTGACGGATATTTAAGCGGTCTTGCTAATGGAAAATACGCCGGGGATATGGCTACCTCAGCAGTAAGTAATTATGCCGTTGGTGTTGATTGTTCAGGGTTTGTTTCTCGTTGTTGGAACATGCCTCAACATTACTCCACCTGGATGATGAGCAATACCCAACCCCTGATCACCCTGCCCCATGATTCCTGGTATGATCTTCAATCAGGAGATGCCCTTCACAAGGTGGGCCATGTCAGATTGGCCGTGTTGTGGAATACAAATGGAACCATTCTGGCTGTAGAAGCCGGCGGTGGATGGATTACCCATTACCAATCCTATTCAATCAGCCAACTCTTCGCTTACCAACCCCGTTATTATGTCAATATGGAGGGCATGCCTGCCACTATTGAACAACCCGTCTTAAACAACGTCTGTTACATCGACAGCAACTATATTTCCTGGTCACTGACTGATACCACGGGCATCCATGGTTTTCATCTTTACCAAAAAGATATCTTTCAACCAAATAGCTGGGAAATATTGACAGATGATCTTATTCCAGTGGAACAAACTACTTTTTTTTTACCTTTAACTGATCTGTCTCTAGCATATCAACTTAGATCCGTAAGCAATAATGAAGAAGCCACCGAAAGCTACCCATCAGATGCTTATGCCCTTGCTCATAAAGGATCAGATGAAAAATTGCTTATAGTGGATGGCTTTGACCGTACCACCGGTAGCTACCCCTTCCCCTATCATGAATTTGCCTTAGACATGGCAAAAGCTCTCGGGCACTTCACATATTCTTTTGAAACAATTGATAATGATGCTGTTCTTGAGGGAATTGTCAGTCTTGCAGATTACACCGCTGTTTTTTGGTTGCTGGGAGATGAAAGCACATCGGATGAAACCTTTTCAGATTCAGAACAAGACCTTATCGAAAGTTATCTTACTGGTGGGGGTAAACTTTTTGTCTCCGGTTCAGAAGTTGCCTGGGATCTCGACTCACAAGGAACCAGCAGCGATCGCACATTCTTTCTAAACTACTTGAAAGCCGCTTATGGTGCTGATGATTCCGAAAGTTATGTTATTAATGGTGTGTCTGGAACCCCCTTTGCAGGACTTTCCCTCAATTTTGATGATGGGAATAATGGTGTCTATAAAGAGGATTATCCTGATGCTTTCGCTGTAAGCAATGGCTCCCAAGCTGTTTTACGTTATGCCAATAATCTGATTGCCTCCACAGCCTACACAGGAACGTTTGGATCAGGTACAGCAACGGGACAGGTCATCCTTTTGGGGATTCCTTTTGAAACCATCTATATCGAAGATCAGCGTCTCAATCTGGTTGCTGCTATTTTGGAATATTTCGAATTATCTACCGTTTTACCAATTAACGAGAAAGCGATCACTCCAGCAACTCAACTGCTTAAACCTTTTCCATCACCTTTTAACAGTATAAGCCAGATTCGTTTTCAACTGAACCAGGCTAGCAAAATCAATTTGCAGGTTTTTGATCTACGCGGGAGAAAAATCACAACCTTGAGCCAAGACCATTATGAAGCTGGAACCTGGCAGCTACCTTTTAATGCGGATGGACTTCCAGGTGGTCTCTACCTGATTCAATTGCGCACTGAAAACTTCCATCAGACCCAAAAGGTCATTTACCTTAAATAGACTAAACAAGCACTATTATGGAAAACAAGCCTCGCTGTGGCTGGGTCCCCTTTAATAAGTCTGCTTACCCCTTTTGCAATATCTTTTGAGTTGCACTTACGAGTTGAATTCAAGAGTGCAAGTATGAGGTGCAATTGGTATAAGAAAAGAATTTGGCAGCTTTTGTAATTATTTCTGGAATTTTTCTGGCGGAAAGCCCATTCAGAATCGCTTTAAAACTTTGGCCGACATCCCGGTAAACACACCCTTGTCAGATGAGATAGCTAAAGACTTGAAAAAACGGGGATTCAAATTCCTGGGGACTACGGTCATCTATGCTCATATGCAGGCGGTTGGGATGGTCAATGACCACCTGGAGGAGTGCTTCAGGTATGAGCAACTCCCCCAGTAAGGTCAACCACAAGGATAAATTTTAAAGGAATCACTGCACCATATTAATGTCGTAGCTGTCAATGACCCTTAAGGTCGAAAAACCTGAGAACGTTCAATTGTTCATGCACTAATAATAACACACTAGTTGCTTTTTAGCAACCATTCTTCATGCTTATACCAATTGTACTTCAAAAGAGTCTATATGAATTCAAAAGATTTTTCTGTTTTACAATCTTTAAATTTTAAGCATAGCTTGAGCTATGGTTGGAATTTTAAGAGCAGTAAAACTGGAAAAGATGAAGAAGACATAGATTGTTTTGAGGTGTAATTGGTATTACAACCCAGCTCGTGATTATATGA